>SHYO01000193.1 GCA_009692745.1 Chloroflexota bacterium | reverse complement strand
AATTGTCAAGGTGCAGATGTTGAAGTGTTGAAGTGTATGGGAGTGGCATACACTCCACAGAATATGTTTAGTTAACTAATTCTGATGGTGCAAAACCCTGATTTAGCTTCTATTCACGCTCCATTTCATCGTTTCGCACCAGAAACTAGACTAGGGGGATATCTCTCCTGGATTTGGTGCTTCAACAATTCCTTGAGTTCTGGTACAATCATAGCCAGAGATGTGGCGTTACAAACTACATTTTTATGAAAATTAAGGAATTAAGTACGACACAGGAATTTCTGCCGCAGACAAAGTTGAATTTAATTGCGGTACTACATCTTAAAAGATATAGCTTACAAGCAGTAGCGTTCCAAACTACATCTTGAAAGATGTAGTTCTTACAATAAAAGAAACGTTGCTGGTGCGCAGAGTACCTTCAACGGTATCCGAATTAATTTCTTAAACTTCATCAAAATGTAGTGCTTGCAATAGAAGATGTGTTGCTGGCGACCATAACCTCTGTGCTCGGTGTCATATTTATAAGTAAACTTCATCAAGATATAGTTCTTGCAACAAAAGAAACGTTTCTGGTGCGCAAAGCGCCTTCAACGGTGTCCGAAATAATTTCTTAAACTTCATCAAAATTGTGCAACAACATCTTCACAATAGGAGTCCTCCATGCCCCATCCTCTCCTCCTCGTCACCGACAGCACCAGCTTTACTAACCGCTACGGCCCGTACGTGGCAGAGATGCTGCGCGCCGAGGGATTGCACGGCTTCAAAACCACGGAATTGGCAGATCTCGCTGCCCCCTTGCTGGCAGAGCACAGCGTAGTGATCCTGACCCGCAGCCAGGTGACTGAAAAGACGCGCGATCTGTTCGGGAATTACGTCGCCGCCGGCGGGCAATTGATCCTGCTGATGCCGGAGTCCATCTGGGAGCCGCTGACCGGCATGGCGCCGCTGCCCGCGGGCATGTTGGACGGCTACCTCAAGCTGCTGGTGACGCGGGAGGTGAGCCAGGGCTTCCCGGCGGAGTCCTTCCAGTTCCACGGCCCGGCGCGCTACTGGAGCGGCGCGGGGGCGCAGCCCTTGGCGCTGCTCTACCGCGACGCTGTCTCCCCCACCAGCTACCCAGCCATCGCCTACCATACCTGCGGCCAGGGGCGGGTGATTACCTTCGCTTTCGACCCGGCTGAGAGTGTGGCGACTACCCGCCAGGGTAACCCGCGCTGCGCCGGGACCAAGTGGGACGACACCAACAATAACCCCCGGCCGGGGGATCTGTTCGGCGCGGGCTGGATCGACGTGGCCAAGGAGTATATCCCCCAGGCGGATGCGCTGCAGGCTTTGCTGGCGCGGCTGGTGGAGCGCCTCAGCCCTGTCCCTCTGCCCCGTCTGTGGTACCTGCCGGGGATGGCCCGCACGCTCTTGCTGCTGACGGGGGATGGGGAAGGGACGGCGCCGGCAGATTTCCGGGCGGAGATAAGCGCGGTGGAACGGTACGGCGGGCATATCAGCTTCTACGACCTGGTGGAAAAAAGCCAGCTTGATCCGGCGGAGGTGGCAGGGTGGCGCGGCCGCGGTCACGGCTTCGGCCTGCACCCCTGGGCCGGCCCCTACCCTACAACCCAGCTCATGCGCCAGGAGCTGCCGCGACAGGAGGCGCTCTTCCGGCAGAAGTTCGGTCACCCCACCCGTACCTATCGCTGCCACTGGCTGCAGTGGTGCGGCTACGTAGAACAGGCGCGCCTGCTGGCGCAGGTGGGTATCCGCATGGACACCAACTTCACCAGCAGCCGCCCCAGCCACGGCCAGTATCTGACCGGCTCGGGCCGGGCCATGCGCTTTGTCAGCGAGAGCGGTGAGATCTTGCCCGTCTGGCAGCAGCCGACCCAATTGGAGGATGATATCATGCTGCGCACGCCGGGCCATTCCTCAAATATCGTGGCGGGGCAGCAGAGCGCTGCGCCAGTAGTAGATGATCCGTTCTTGCGCGTGCCGCGCGATGGCATCAATCCCCACACGCACAATATGACGGCTGGTGAGGCGGTGAGCTTTACGGCCCACATGCTGACCACCAGCATGGAGCGCTATTACACCCCCATCACCCTGAATGTCCACCCGCCCTTCTATACGCGCTTCAGCGGGCCGTGGTTGGATGGCACATTGGCCTTCGCCCGGCAGCAGGAGATCCCCATCTGGTGCGCCGAGGAGTGGCTCGACTTTACCGAGGCGCGCGACGGGGCGCAGGTGGCGGATGTGGCTTATGCAGACGGGCAATTGCGCTTCAGCGTGGCAGGTGGGCCGTCACAGTTAACTGTCTGCCTGCCTGTCGAGCACGGTGGGAAACGGCTGCTGGAGGTTCGCTGCGGCGGGCAGCAGGTAGAATTCCAACAAATGGAAGTGCAGCGCCGCGCTTATGCGTTTATACCGGCTGGCGCGGCAGGCCGCTTCGAAGTACTCTACTCCACCTGAGATTGTGCGGCTACAAGCTAGAATACCCCTGGTGGTAGTATATAAAATCCAAGACTTCATCAATCCAAGGCGGCTCCTTACACCAGCTTGCGCCAGGTGGATGGCGGTTGCTCTATCAGGCGTTGCGCCTGGTCGATGACGGCCTGGGTGATAGCGCCGGCGGAGTGACCGGCGGCCAACAGGTCCGCCGCCAACAGCGGAGGGCCCAGGGCTACGCGCACGGTCACCGCTTGGAAAGCGGGAATGGCAATCTGCAGTGTGGCGCCCAGCCGTTCACGGTCCTTCTGCGCACTGCGCAAGCGGGTAAGGGGATGGTTATGGGCGGCTGGCGAGAGCACGCCGCTGACGATGGCAGGCACAATCTGCAAAGCGGGCACCAGGCGGGCGAAAAGGCCAATGCTCTGCGACCAACGGGGCAGCGCCGCCACAGCGCCGGGCAACACCGCCGGATCCGGCTCTATTTCCCCGGCCGGGAAGGTTAAAATCGCCTGCCCCTGGCGCAAGCGCGCCGCGATGGTGCGCACCACTCCCAGCCGGGCCGCTTCTTCCTCGCGTACGAAAATCAAGTGGCGCTCAGTATGCGGCAGCGCCCGTAAGAAGGGGCGGTCTGCCGCCACAATATGCAGGTCCGGCCGGGGTAGGCTGGCGAAGAGCGCCAGGGTGTCGGAGAGACCCGGGTGGTTGGCCACGATCAGCAGCGGTCCTGACGGCGGCAGATGCTCCTGGCCGGAGACTTCCAGGGCGCGGATAAAGTGGCGCAAGAACCAGGCCGCCCCGGCCTGTAAGCCCTTTTCCCCCACGTAATGGTCATACGTCGCTACCTGGTAGGCAAAACGGCGCGCCGCCGGCAGGCATAGCCACGAGGCCAGGCGCCGGCCGCGCCGCAACCCCTGCAGACCCAGGGACTCTAACATATCGTTCACACTGATATGTGTCAAAGTGTCCACGGTCTGGTGGGACAAAACTACCCGGGGGTCTGGCAGGGCACTGTAGCCCAACCAATCTATCAAAGATAGGGTAGCAATACTGGGCAAACGCTTGGTCTGCATCGCAAAGTGCCTCTCTGCCGGCGGGCGGGAGTTATAGGGATAGAAATCCTCATAGACCAGATAGGTATTGTACCGGTCTTTAAGTAATTTACCAATGCTGCAACAAGGATGGATAGATTTGTTCCGTCAAAAAGCGACGAAATACAACCTGGCGGTCATTGCCTTGCAGCAACGGACTCATCAAGCGTTTACCGCCGATATAGGAGAAGATGTAGGGGCGCATAAAGGGCGATTTTAACCCCTCCAGCCGTTTATGCGCTCGCTCTGCGCTCGCGAAGGTGTATTTCATCAGATACGCGATAATGGCAGCATCGGGCTGCCCCTGCTGTATCATGAAAGTCGCATTGGCCGGCACTGCTTGAAGGATATTATGGGCCTTTTCCAACCCGGCGTTATCGGCATCGTCGGTAGGGGTGCCCACCAGCGGGTAGACGTGCTCTCCGAGCCAGCCTTCCGCTTCCCCCGGCGCAAAGATCATCTCGGGCGCCAGTGTGGCAATGCCCTCGGCAATCACCAATTGCGGGCTGATACTCAGGAAGATGGTTTGCTCTAGCTGGCCTTGCTCGTGCCAGATATGCTGCTCTTTCAGGGAAAATTCCGTGTGATGGCCGGGATAGCTTTCATGTGCCATCAGCCACGGCAGCCACTCCAGGTTCAGCGGTTGTCCGGCATGGAACTCTATCAGCGAACGGAAGTTGCCCAGGTACCAATTGGCTGCACCAAAGTTTTTATTTGTGACCACCCGGATTTCCACCCCCTCGTCGGGTGGCAGTGGTACAAAAGCCAGGGTACGGCGGCGCACTTCCGCCAGCACCCGCGGCAGCAGCTCTGAGAGTAGATGGTTCTTCTCTGACGGCAACTCATGGCGCGCGCGCCAGGCAAGGTACCTGCTGCCCGGATCTCCGGTACCGGGGAGAGCCTGGTCATAAAGCGCCAGCGCCGCTTCAAATTCGGCTTCAGCAGTCCAGGCAATCTGGATATCCAGGCAGCGCGCCACCTCTTCCTCCAGGGTAAAGCATTCCCCATTCAACTTGCGGCAGATCGTTTCCATAGCCAGCACCTGTTTGGCCAGGAAGGTTTCCCGCTGCGGCGCAAAATCTTGAGCAGGCAGGGCGTTGGCCAGATCCAGCGCCCCCCGGAGCATCTCAACGGGTGCGCTTTCCGGTAGGGCTTCCGCAGCCTCTTTCCACTCCGGCGGGCCGTAGTAGGCATCGATGAACCAGCTATGTGCCTCCCTGTGAAAGCGCCGTTCGATCTGAAACGCCAGGGTGATATACTCTTTAAACCAATTACCGGCCATTTTCACTCCACTTTCAGGATCAATCCCGCTCTATCGTAATACCCCTTGCCGTCTACCTGCAGCAGACCGGGGTATTTGTCGAAGAGCCAGTGCCAGACAGGCGCCATACGGGCGGTAGCTGCTCCGCTCTCCTCCCCCTGAAACAGAATTTGGGCCGCCACAATCACCTGTGCCCGGCGCAGCACCTCCGCTACCCTGGCGCGCTGTTTGCCCTGGCTTTCGCTGACGAAATCCTGCAATTCTGCCACTTCCTCGGCAAAGAACTCATCGCTAGGACAATGGATTTCTAATTGGGCATATAGCGTGCCGGCATAGGTTAACTCTCCCAAGCCGCAGGGCTCGCCCTGGATATGTTCGATGGCATAGGCCGAGTCGGCCGCTTGTAAGACCCCTGCCAGCACGGCGAGGGGGATCTTGGCCCGTTCCGATACGATATAGCGCATGTAATATCCCACGTTAAATCTATCCTTCCGGTATCCCTGTCTTCCTGGAGATTATGATGCAAGATAAGGGAGCGCCTTGCGGTAACTGCTGTACCGCCTGGTATACTCGAAGCCCAACCGGTGGTAGACACTGGCAGCCTGGGGATTATTGACATTCACTGACAGGGCCGCCACTTCTTGCCCGGCAGCCCGGAAGCGCCGCATCGTCTCGGCCAACAAAGCCCCACCCAAACCGCGTTTGCGGTAGGCAGGCCGCACCCCCGTTTGCACAATCCAACCGGCGCCTTCTTCGACCGAACACACGGCATAGGCCACGTCCTGGGCGCCATCCAGCAGCAGCATCGATAAATCCGGCCGGAATTCATCGTAGCCGGTGAAAGCCTGCACCCACACTTCTTGGGTCCAGCCGGGAAAGCCCGGGCGGCTGCGAAAGGCATCCTGGTAAACCTGGAAAAATTGCCCGGCGCGCTGCGGCGTCCAGATCTGCAGCGCCATGCCCGGCGGTAGCTGCCCTGCCGGGATAGGCTGGGTCAGGTCGCGGCGCATTTCATCCTCGGCCATAGCCAGGTGATAGCCCATGCGCTCAAAAAGGGCAATGGCATCTGCCCCGCGGTCATAAAAGTCGATGCGCAACATCAGGGGCAGCGGCGCGCTATGGGTCTGCCAGACTTGCTGGGCCCGGCTTTCCATCCACTGGATCAGCAGGCCGCCCAGCCCGCGGCGGCGAAAAGCGGGATGCACGCACCCCTTGAGAAAAGCCCGCCCCTCCTGGGCCAGGCGCTCATCAAAAGTGATCCAGGCGTAGGCGACCAGCTCTCCGGCCGGGCTGGCCGCGCATAGAGAGTCCGTCGCCAGGGAAGAGTGGGCCTGCTCCAACTCTTGCCGGATGCGATCCCGGCTGGCAGGGGCGGTCTTTCCGTTCACCTGGGCCGCTGCCTGCGCCAGCCGGTACAGGGCCGGCGTGTCCTCCGGCGTCAGGAGGCGCCAGGTGTATCCGGGCAGATCAGGTAACACGACTATAGGGTTTGCCATACTTGTCTATCTCACTATCATTTAGCCTAATTTTTAGGCTTACTTCTATTGTACGACAATTTCCAGGATTGGTGAACTGGCAGGTTGCCGGGCAGGTTGCCGGGCAGGTTGCCGGGCAGGTTGCCTTGAAGTAGGGGATAGACTACAATAAGGGAGCATCCCACAGAACTGAGGAGAGCAAGCATGTGCCATCCAATTGCCCCTACGCTAGAAGTACCAGAAAACGTGGCCTTCGACCAGATTTCAATCCAGGGAAATGAGATTGCCTTACCCACCTACCTGGCCCGGCCGCGGGACGACAAATACCCTAAAGGGGGCCACGCCGTGATCGTGGTGATCTCCGATTTCTACGGCGCCAGCCCCTACTATCAAAATATGGCTTGCCACCTGGCCCAAGCGGGCTTTGTGGCGGCGGTGCCGGACCTGTTTGTGCGCCAGGGGCCGGTGACCCTGGGGGACGCTGCCGCTGCCACGGCCCGCGTGCAGCAGTTGGACCCGCAGACGGTGATGGAGGATCTGCAGGCGACCCTCTCCTGGCTGGAGGGGCAGCCCTATAGCAATGGTCGTGCCGGCTGCATCGGCTTCTGCATGGGGGGGACCTACTGCATGCTCTGGCCTACTTACGATAGCAGGATCAACGCCACAGCCGTATACTACGGCTTCCCCCACGGCGAAACCAGGCTAGCTGGCGGGACGGTTACGGCGCTGCAACGCCTGGACCATTTACAGGCTCCCCTGGTCGGCTTCTGGGGCACCAACGACGGCGGCGTACCCATAGAGCGGGTGGAGGAACTGCGCGCCGGGTTAGCGGCGCGGGGCAAGCAATTCGAGATCACTACCTATCCCGGCCTGCCCCACGGCTTTATGCGCATCGGCGCCACCCAGGGCCAGTATGCCAGCGAGAGCCAGGACGCCTGGAGCCGCACATTGGCCTTCTTCCACCACCACCTGGATGATTTGTCTTAGACGGTATACTTGTGTGGACAATTTAGCAAATTGTCCACACAAAAGCCGTCTGGATTTTGATTGTTTCACCTACTAGAAAGAAAATCAAACAGGATGTAAGGATGGGATAGGATCAAAACGCTAACCAGTGCGCCAGCCAATCGTAGGCCTTGACGCCGCTGATCCGATGACCTCCCTCAAAGAAATCCGACTCCAGCCGTTCCGGTACGCCCAATAAGCGGTAGGCCTGCCCCACCTGCTCAAAAACCGCCTTGGTCGTCTCTATCGGGAAGATGGGATCCTCCGACCCGCTCTCCACCAAGAGCGGCCGTGGCGCCAGCGTGCAGGCTATATCCACCATCTCCATATACTGCAAGATGCCTGGCACATAATTGCAATCGCAGTGGCGCACCGCCAGGATACTATCCTGAAAACTATTCAAATACCCGCTGACCACGATCGCCTTAATCCGTTCTTCCAGCGCCGCCGTAAAGAGGGTGGTCGTGCCGCCGCCCGAAAGCCCCATGCAGCCGATGCGCGCGCCATCCACTTCCGGCAGGGATTGTAAGACATCGATAGCGCGCATGGTATCCCACACTCGCATCCCCAAGAGCGTCTTCCCCAGCATCTGGGCATGAAAGGCCAACACCCGGCAGGCCCACTCCTGCGGTCCCAGGGCCTGCGTGGCCGGGTCGCGCCGCTCGCCGAAGCCCGCCTGGTCCGGTGCAATTACCACGAAGCCCCGTTTCACCAGCCGCAGCGCAAAATCCTGGTGAATCCCCGGGTCCCCCTGCCGCTCTTGCCCGCTGGTATCCAAACCTACCAGGTCATGCTTGCCATAGCCATGCCCGTGCAGCGCCACCACCGCCGGGAAGGGTCCCTGACCCCGCTCCGGATAGAGGATATGCGCCGGCACACTCACGCCGGCATCCGTATCATAAACCACCTGGGTGCGCCGCCAACCATCGAAGCGCTGCTCGCCGTACTGTTCCAGCCGCAGCGGCACCCGCTGCGCCGGCAACCCGCCCAATAGGCGGGTAAGCGTGCTGCGCAGTGTCGCTTGCCACTCGTAAAAGGCCGCTGCCGTGGTAGGGTGAAAGGCCAGACTGTGCTGTGTGGTGCCATACAAATCTTTTAAATAGGTAACTACTCAGCCACTACATATGGGATTGATTAAATACTTTCACCACAATATGTAGTGTTTAGATTTACATAAGGTGATGATTGGGCCTCAAAATAGCATTTTTGAACGGGCTATAAATGCCCGATTCAGACTTAAAAACCACAA
>SHYO01000013.1 GCA_009692745.1 Chloroflexota bacterium | reverse complement strand
GCTTGAGCGTCTCGGACGCTGAGATGGAGACGCTCAATTTGGAACGCCATGCCATCTGTCCCAATTGGAACTACATCATTCGCCCCCGTTCTGACGCCATGGCTACCCATCCGCCAAAACGGGAACTTATTTCTTGACGAGCCCTTACCTGCGCCGGAAGGCCTGGGGCAGGTCCCCCTGCAACGTCTCTTGTGAGCGGATGTAGAGACTGCGATCGGCCAGGGGCAAATCTACCCGGCTGCCACCCTGGCGGTGGGATTGCCGTAGCGCAATAGCTGTTTCCAGGGCTTCGCGCCCATCCACGCCGGAGCAGGTGGGCTCTTTGCCGGTATCCAGGCACTTGATAAAGTCCAGTACTGCGCGGTAGCCGGGACTGCGGATATCTTGCGGCAGGGTAAGCTGGCGTTGTTCCAGCTCGCGGCGCGCTCCACCCTCTTTCTTCTGCCACCACTCGATCTCCCGCCCGTCTCCTACGGAGCGCAGATGCCCATTCTCACCAACGACCTCAAAGGCCCACTCAGCGCCGCCGGAGGGCATCATGCGGGCGTAGGCGCGTGCCCCATTGTCGAAGGCCAGGTAGCCATTGCCCATCATATCCTCGTCACCGGCAGCCTTCTCATCGCTCTCCATCTCGCCAAATACCCATTTTACGTGGCCGCCCGCCAGGTAGCGGATCAAATCGATCAGGTGGCTGCCGTTATGGGAAATGCCGGCCCGGCCGTACCCTGTCACCTGCAATACCTGTCCCAGTTCTCCGGAGTCGATCAAATCCCGCGCGCTGTTCCAGTAGGCATCCCAGCGCCGCGTGCAGCCGACGGCAACTTTAGAGCCATTCTTATCGCAGGCGGCCAGCATGGCGTCGGCCTCCGCCAGGCTGAAGGCCAGCGGTTTCTCGGCGAAGATCAGCGGTACTTTGGCATTGGCGCAGTCGATCACTATCCCCGGGCGCGGCTTGGCCGAGGTGGTCACGCTGACAATGTCCGGCTTCTCCTTGGCCAGCATCTCGCGGTAGTCGGCGTACATATTATCCAACCCCCAGCGGTTCTTAAATGCCTCGCGCTGCTCCGGGTAGAGATCGGCGCCGGCTACCACCTCGATCTCTGGTACGGCCCGGTAACAGGCCATGTGGGAATACGGTAACCTGGTGAGCGGAGAGTTGCGAACCTCATCATCGATGGTTGAGGCAATCCGCCCCAATCCGATCAGAGCTGCACGGTACTTGGCCATTCCTGCCTCCTGTATTTTGCTTTTTAGGTGAATCTGACAGCTTTAGAACCTGCCAACCTGCCAACTTGCGAACTTGCCAACCTGTTAACCAGTTTTCTTACTATCCCAGGCGGCGCGTATGGTGTTGCTGAGCAACATGGCAATGGTCATAGGCCCCACGCCGCCGGGGACGGGGGTAATGGCCTGGGCCAATGGCGCCACCTCATCGTATTTCACATCTCCTGTCAGGCGGAAGCCGGATTTCTTACTGCTATCCTCAATCCGGTTCATGCCCACGTCGATCACTACTGTCCCCGCTTGTACCATCTCTCCGGTTACCATTTCCGTTTTCCCGATGGCCACCACCAGAATCTCGGCCTGGCGCGTGATCTCCGCCAGGTTCCGCGTCTGGGAGTGGCAGATAGTCACTGTGGCATTGGCGTGTAACAGCAGATTGGCCATCGGTTTGCCGACAATATTGGAGCGGCCCAGCACCACGGCGTGCTTACCCGCCACGGGCAAATCATACCGTTTCAGCAGCTCTATAACGCCCAGGGGGGTACAGGCGGTCAGGCAGGGCTCATTTAGCACCAGCCGCCCGACGTTCACCGGGTTCAGTCCGTCCACATCCTTAGCGGGATCGATGGCCGATTGCAGGTGCAACGGCCTGATTTGGGCGGGTACGGGCATCTGCACGAAGAAGCCGTGGATGCGCGCATCCCTGTTCAACCGGTCGATCAGTTGCAGTACTTCGTCTTCGGAGGTGCTGGCCGGGAGTTGGTGGACTTCCGAATGCATCCCCAGTTCCTGGCTGTAACGAGACTTGTTACGGACGTAGGTTACACTGGCAGGATATTCACCCACCAGGATGACGGCCAATCCGGCAGGATAGCCGTATTGGGTTTGAAAGCGCGCCACATCGACCCGAATCTCTTCCCGCAGCGCGGCGGCAACCACATTTCCGTCTATAACGATGGGAGCCATGATAATCATCCTTTTGCCAGAGGGCCGGTTAGAATAGCCCTACCGGGTTACCCTCTGCGTCGATGTCCATGTTCATGTAGGCTGGCTTTGAAGGCAGGCCGGGCATCGTCGTCATCTCGCCACACAACGGATAAATGAACCCTGCCCCGGCAGCCACCCGCACATCGCGCACCGGCAGACGCCATCCTTTGGGGGCATTTTTCAGATTAGGATCATGGCTCAGAGAGAGGTGGGTCTTGGCCATACAGATCGGCAACTTGTCAAAGCCCATCTCAGTGTAGAGTTTAATCATCTTGTTGGCTTCCGGTAGATAATCTACCCCGTCGGCGCCGTAAATCTCGCGGGCGATGGTCTCTATCTTCTCCTTGATAGGGATATCCAGCGGATAGAGAAAATGGAAATCCCCGGACTTATCGGCTGCCCGCACCACGGCTTGCGCCAGGTCAGCGCCGCCTGCCCCGCCGCTGGCCCACACCTCGCTGACATAAGCGCCTTCGGCGCCAGCTTCGACGGCAATCCTTTGCAGCAAGTTGATTTCCCGGTCTGTATCGGTGGGGAACAGGTTGATCGCGACTACCACGGGTACACCGTATTTGCGGGCATTCTCTATCTGCTTGACCAGGTTGGCCGAACCCTTCTCCAGCGCCGGCAGGTTCTCTTGCACCAGCTCAGGCGGCAGCGCTTTCCCCGCCACTACCCGCCCCACCCCGCCGTGCATCTTCAGCGCCCGGATGGTTGCTACCACCACCACCGCGTTGGGTACCAGGCCGGAGACGCGGCACTTGATATCCATAAACTTCTCCATCCCCAGGTCGGCGCCAAAGCCGGATTCCGTCACTACATAATCCATCAACTTCAGCGCCAGGCGATCCGCAATGATGGAGTTATTTCCCTGGGCGATATTGGCAAAGGGACCGGCGTGTACAAAACAGGGGGTATGCTCAATCGTTTGCATCAGGTTGGGCTTAACGGCATCGCGCATGATCACCGCCAGGGCGCCCGCAACCTGCAGATCCTTGGCCGTCACCGGTTTGCCATCGAACGTGTTGCCGATCACAATGCGATCCAGCCGGGCGCGTAGATCGTGTAAATCGCTGGACAGGGCCAGAATCGCCATGATCTCCGATGCCACGGTGATATCAAAGCCCGACTCGCGCGGGATGCCGTTGAGGGGTCCCCCCAATCCCACGACGATGTGGCGCAACACCCGGTCGGAGATATCTACCACGCGCGGCCAGGTGATGCTCATCGGGTCCAGGTTGAGGCCGGTACCTTTGAGCAAAGAATTGTCTATCGCGGCGGACAGCAGGTTGTGCGCGGCGCCCACCGCATGAATATCGCCGGTCAGGTGCAGGTTTATCTCTTCCAAGGGGATAATCTGGGAATGGCCGCTACCGGCGCCCCCTCCCTTAATGCCGAACACCGGACCCATGGATGGTTGGCGCAGGCAGCAGGCGGCTTTCACACCGATATGGTTCAGAGCCATGCTCAAGCCGATGGTGGTAACGGTTTTCCCCTCGCCGAGCGGCGTGGGTGTGATCGCCGTGACATCAATATATTTGCCATTGGGCCGGTCTGCCAGGCGCTGCAGAGCTGCCAGGCTGATTTTGGCCTTGTAATGGCCGTATTGCTCGACTTCTTCCGGTAAAAGCCCGATACCGGCGGCAATTTCCGTTATGGGGCGAGGTGTCGTATCCAACCGCGAGGAATTATTCGGGGGCTGGGTGTTGATGTTAGATATCGTCAATGAATTTCCCCTTTACAGTCGCTGAGTATACTCAGCATGAAATCCCTGGCTCTATTGTAGCAAAAAGCATGAGGCCGGGCAAGCGCTAGCTGGCACCATTTGCCTTTCCTAACCATATTCTGACCAATTTATGACCTGAGTTTGACCTTTACTGGCATCTCATAAGGAGATCGACTTTGTAGGTGCGGTTTGCAACCGCACGCTTTTGCCGGCATCAGCAAGACGTGCGGCTACTTCCCAGCCTCGGGCTGGGCGCCGCACCTACGGCAGGGTTGGGTAGGTGCCTGCAGTGTACTTCACTGCGTGCAACCGCACGCTTTTGCCCCTACTGCAGGGGGGCGAGGGTCACAAAGCGCTCCCTCTCTGCCGGGGTCAAATCGCGCCGCACCTGGCCCTGGGCGGCAGCCACCAACGTCTTAACCGGGCTGCAAACAATACAGACGTAAACTCTGGCGCTCTGGTCCTGGCTGGCGGTTAGGAGTAAATTCCCATTGGGGCTGAAGGTCACCTGGTTCACCGGCCCGGCGTGGTTGCGTAATTCGACCAGGCTTTCTCCGGTGTCAATATCCCAGATACGCGCAGTACTGTCGGCGCTGGCGGTGGCTAAAAATCTGCCGTTGGGACTAAAAGCGAGGGCGTTAATCGAGCCGGTATGGCCGCGCAGCTCCATGATGCTGCGCCCTGTTTTGGCGTCCCAGATACGGGCGGTATGATCCCAACTGGCCGTCGCGACCAACTGGTTATTGGGGCTGAATTGAGCGCTTACCACCTGGCCCTGGTGGCCGCGCAGCTCGGCCAGACTTTCGCCGGTCTGGGAATTCCAGATGCGGCCGGTGTTATCCCAACTGGCTGTGACGACCCACGTCCCATCGGAGCTAAAGATAGCATTGACCACGGTGCCAGTATGGCCCTGTAGCACAGCCACAATCTGCCCGCTATGCGCATCCCAGACGCGCGCGGTGCGGTCAAAGCTGGCTGTAACCACCAGCTTGCCGTCGAAGCTGAAATGGGCGGTGGATACCGGCCCCGTATGTCCGGCCAATTCCGCCACCGTCTTGCCGGTGAGATCCCAAATTCTGGCCGTGCCATCCCGGCTAGCAGTGACTACAAAGCTTCCATCCGGGCTGAATTCCGCATGATTCACCGCGTCCCGATGGCCTGCTGTGCCGGGCACAGATCCCAGTTGGGCCACGGGGTTGCCGGTGCTCGCTTCCCAGATCAGGGCCGATTCGTCATCGCTGGCTGTGACCACCAGTTTGCCATCAGGGCTGAAAGTGGCGTTATTCACCTGGCTGAGGTGTTTGTGCGACGTAGCCAGCGCCAGACCGTTAGTCTGCCAGGTCCGGCTGGTGCCATCGATACTGCTCGTGGCAATCATCTGGCTGTCAGGGCTAAAGGCAGCATTGGTCACCGGACCATCTTGTCCCTGCAGCACAACCTGGTTCAGGTGGGCTGTCAGATCCCATATGCGGGCCGTGCCGTCGCTGCTGGCGGTAATGATCAGCCTGCCGTTGGCGCTGAAGGCGGCACTGTTTACCCGCCCGCTGTGTCCCTCTAGCACCACGAAGGGGCGGCCGGTGGCAGCATCCCAGACGCGGGCGGTTTTGTCGTAGCTGGCCGTGACCAGCAGCTTGCCATCCGGGCTGAAGTCGATGCCATTGATCGTATCTGCATGACCGCGTAGCTCGGCCACATACTTACCCGTACTAATTTCCCAAATCCTGGCGCTGCTATCTGTACTGGCAGTAGCGATAAGCGTCCCATCCGGGCTAAAGAGAGCGCGGGTAACCGGTCCCGTGTGCCCGCGTAGCTCAGCAACACTCTGGCCACTGCCTGCATCCCACAATCGAGCTGTGCCATCGTTGCTGGCGGTCACGATCAGTCTTCCGTCGGGACTGAACACGGCGCCGGTCACGGGGGCGGTGTGCCCTTTGAGTTCTGCGCTGCTTTTGCCACTGGCAACGTCCCAGACTCTGGCAGTGTAATCCCGGCTGGACGTCACCACATATTTGCCATCGGGGCTGAAGGCCGCACTGAAGATCCAACTGGTATGGCCGCGCAGCTCGGCTATGAAATTGCGGCTGGCGGCTTCCCAAACCGAAGCCAGTCCATTGAAGCTGGCCATCACCACGGTTTTCCCATCGGGACTGAATGCCACCGAGTTGGCCACGTCGCTGTTGGGGCGCTCGGTAATAAACTTGCCCGTATCCATCTCCCATATCCGCACAAAACCATCATTGCTCGCGGTAGCCACAAACCGGCCATCCGGGCTGAATGTGGCCTCGTTCACCACATCATTATGGTTCAGGGTGGCTATGATCTTTCCCGATTGCGCCTCCCATATCCTTGCCGTACTATCCAGTCCGGCTGTCACCACCAGCTTGCCATCGGGGCTAAAGCTAGCGTGATTTACCCCGGCCGTGTGGCCGGTGAGGATAACCCGCGCCGGATTGAGCAGCACCGTCCGCAGCGCCTGCTCTGCCTGGCGCGTAGGGGCGGTATTGGCCGCCTCAATGGCCAGCAGGGTGCTCAAATCGGGATTCTTGGTGCGCTGGGAAAGGGCATTGGCAGCCAGGTTTTGCGAAAGCACTATTTTCCGATAAGCCCGCGCCTCGTCCTGGGTCGATAAAATTGTCTCCCACAGGCGCACTGCTTGACTCCGTAAGGTATTCACATCGGTGTTATACCGCACTACGCCAGCGCTTAGTTGTGTGGCCTCGTTAATGAGTCGCAAGAAGCCCATTGTGATAGCCGCCAGGAGCAGCAGCGTAGCCAGTCCTAGGGAGAGGCGGCCCCTACTCCAGCGGGTGCGAAAGAGGCGCCAGCGCCTCAATCCCTGCCGGCCGGCTGCCTGGGTGCGTGCTTGGGCCTGCTGCTCTGCCGCCGCCATCTGGGCGCAGTGCTGCAGATAGGTCTGGCGCCACCGCAAAATCGCTCCTACCAGAAGATCATCGGCGACCGTGTAAACGGATTTGCCTGGTTGGGTGGGTAGACTGACTATAGGCGCCACTATCCGCGCCTGCTCCGCTGTCAGGATCTCCAGCACGGGTAAAATATCCTCTGCCGCAAATCCGGTATATTCAGCCAGGTCGGCTACCGTAGGGGCAGCGCGGGTGCCCGAAGGTGATACCAGAAAATGGAATAGCGCGGCGGCTACCACCTGCTGCGCCGGCGCCAGGCGCTCCATCACCTGGTTCAAGTGATTTTGCAGAATACCGGCTACCTGCCCCAGGCGGTTTAACGTTTCCACGCGTAAGGCCCGCGGGCCGACGGTTCTGCCGCCGGACCACAGCGCCATCATCTCCCATTCTGCCTGCCAGAGGTGCGCCATCACGACTTGTACCATCCAGCCCTGAATCCGGGCAGGGAGGATCTGTTCTGGCGCGAGGTTCCCGCTGGGTGCTCCTCGGCTGGGCTGCGCCGCTAGCGGCGCGGGGCTGAGTTGCTGAATAATTTGCTGCACCAGGGACGGCAAGATGTCTACCCGCTCCCCATCGGCGGTATGGAGCTGGTTGTAAACCTGCACCGGCGCCTCGATGGCCCGCGCCGCCGCTTCCCTATCCAGATGGTCTAACGTCATGCAATGATTGAAAAACTGGGGAATGCGCCCGGTGAAAATCCCTTCATCTTCCAAAGCGCCCTCGCGCACAGAGATCAGGAAATTGGCGCGCAAGCCGGGCTGGCGCACGGCGCGCGGGAACTCCACCGCAAAAGTGCCGTGACCATCCTCCTGGTCATGGTACTGGAAATACCTTTCGAAATGGTCCAGCATGATCAGCAGCGTACCGCTGGTTTGATCTGTCCACGCCTGCAAGGCAGCCGTAAGATTGGCGGGCGCGGCGCTCAAATGCCCGTTGCTGGCGGGCTTTCCCTGCGCGTCGCTACCCAAGGACGGCGCACTTTGGGCTACGGATACATTGGTTTCAGATCCCCCGCTGCTTGTGGCCGCTGCCGTGGTATACGCAATGGCCTGTTCCAACGCCGCTAAAGCATCTCCCTCCCAGGCGTCGAAATAAATTACAGCGTAGTCTGGCGCGTGCTGAGTATACTCAGCCGGCTGCTGAGTACCCTCAGCCATCACCCCCGCTCGCAGCAAGGAGGTTTTTCCGGCGCCCGCGGCGCCAAAAAGCACGGTGAGTTTTGTGGAGGTCAAACTGGCAAGGACGCGCTCTAGCTCTCTCTCTCGGCCAAAGAAGAGCCGGGCATCCTGCTCATCATAGGCTGCGCGCCCCTTGTAGGGTGAATCGACCATGGCATAACCTACCGCTCGGGTTTTCTAAATAAACGATAGACGCCAGCCAGATCCTGGCTGGTCTTGCTGGCTCTTTGCTCACCGGCCAGGTACTCATTGAACCCCAATCTTACTCACATATCGTATCGATGGCAAGCGCTCCCAGGAAATCCATTCAGATGCGATTGCCGGTTGAGTCCCTCAACATGCTGCCGCCATTAGTAACTGTTTACATTTTCTGTAAGTGCGGTCTCGGCTGTCCGAGGGACAGCTTGCCGCACATCTTTTACAAGCATCAAAGACGTGCAGCCGGAGGCAGCACCTACAAGTAGCTTCTCTACCGAGATTCTGATCTGTTGCCCTCAATCGAACTTTTTGACAGACGCCCCTGAAAGTGGTATGCTTGGCATGTCAATCAGGGGATGGGAGAAGCCGATTTGTTCCGCATAGAAATCAGGCTGAAGGACGACATGTTCGACAGCCGAGGTCAGGCTGTGCTGGCAAAGATCGCTGACTTGGATTTAGAGGGTCTTACCTCTTCGGAGGCAATCACCTCTGTCCGGGCCAGCGAGCTTTATTTTCTGGACGGTGCTTTAACAGGGGCCCAGGTGCGGCAGATTGCCGAGACCCTGTTGTGCGATGCCGTCGTCCAAACCTACCATATTGATGAGCTGAGAGGCGCCGGTCCGCCCCCGCCAAAGGCGCATTACCCGGGCGCCGGCGCTATTGAGGTGGGGCTGCATCCAGGCGTCACCGACAGCGTGGCCGCCAGCCTGGGGCATGGGATGCAGCGCCTCGGCCTCCAGCCGCAAGCTGAGTACCCTCAGCCCTCCGCCGCGGCCCGCCAGCCGGTGGAGATCCGCACGGCGCAACGGTATCTGTTTACCGGGGTGGTAAGTGCAGCTACCTTGCACCGTATCGCGCGGGAGCTGCTGGTCAACGATGTCATCCAGAGTTATAGCCTGGCAGCCTGGATGCCGCACTTCGGCCCACTGCCCGCCTGGCGCGGCCCGTTGGTATATGTACCGTTGGCCGGTGTCACCGATGAGGCCCTCTTACAGATCAGCCGCGACCGGCGTTTGGCGCTGGACCTGGCCGAGATGCAGGCCATTCAGCACTATTTCCGCGCCTCCGGGCGCGAGCCCAGCGATGTGGAATTGGAAACCCTGGCCCAGACCTGGTCCGAACATTGTTCCCACAAAACCTTCAAGGCCATCGTGGAGTACACCGAGCAAAGGGCCGGCCAGATCGTAGCGCAGCAGACCATCCCCGGACTGCTGGCTACCTTTATCCGCCGCGTCACCGAAGAGATTGCTGCCCCGTGGGTCAAATCCGCCTTCATAGATAATGCCGGCATCATCGCCTTTGATGAGCGCCACGAGCTTTCCTTTAAAGTCGAGACCCATAACCACCCTTCTGCCTTGGAGCCGTTTGGCGGCGCCAATACCGGGGTGGGCGGGGTATTGCGCGACGTGATCGCCGTCTCTGCGCGCCCCATTGCCGCCACCGATGTTTTGTGCTTTGCCCCTGCTACTTGGCCTGCCGCCGACGTGCCGCTGGGCGTTTTGCATCCGCGCCGTGTGGCTGCCGGCGTGGTAGCGGGCATCCAGGATTATGGCAATAAGTTCGGCGTGCCCACCGTCAGCGGCGCTATCTATTATGATGCCGGTTACCTGGCTAATCCGTTGGTCTACTGTGGCGCCGTGGGTATTGCCCCTAACGGCAGCCATCCGCGCGCGCCGCAGTCGGGAGATGCTATCGTGGTGCTCGGCGGGCGTACCGGGCGCGATGGCATCGGCGGCGCTACCTTTTCCTCCTTGGAATTGACCCATGAAACCAATGAGATTGCCGCGACGGCCGTCCAGATCGGTAATCCTATCACCGAAAAGAAATGCCTGGAAGCCATTCTGCAGGCGCGCGATGCCAGGTTGTATACCGCTATCACGGATTGCGGCGCCGGTGGGCTCTCCTCGGCGGTCGGCGAGATGGGGGCAGAATTGGGCGCCCAGGTATACCTGGACCGGGTGCTGCTGAAGTATGCCGGCCTGGCGCCTTGGGAGATCTGGTTAAGCGAAGCCCAGGAACGCATGGTTTTGGCTGTCTCTCTGGGGAATGTCCCCGCCCTGCTGGAGATCTGCCGCATTCAGGATGTCGAAGCCACGGTGATCGGGGAATTTACCGCTACCCACAGGTTAGTGCTGTACTATGGGACCATCCTGGTGGGCGATCTGGAGATGGACTTCCTGCACCACGGTTGCCCCCGGCGTACTCTCCAGGCGATCTGGGATCGACCAGCGGGGGACGCCTATGCTGCGCCCCCGGTGGTGGGCGACCTGGGCCAGGCGCTGCTTGACCTATTGTGCCAGCCGAGCACTGCCTCCAAAGAGGATGTGATCCGGCGTTACGACCATGAGGTCCAGGGGGGCACGATCCTAAAACCGCTGGTGGGCGTGGGGCAGGATGCCCCGGGAGATGCGCCAGTGATCCGGCCGCTGGATGTCCCTGCTGGTGCATGGCAGGGATTCGCCCTGGGATGTGGCTTCAACCCGCGCTACGGTTTGATTGATCCCTGGGCTATGGCCCATAGTGCGCTGGATGAAGCCGTGCGCAACGTGGTAGCGGTGGGGGCCGATCCCGACCGGATCGCGGTGCTGGACAATTTCTGCTGGGGCGACCCCAACCGGCCTGACCGGCTGGGCGGCCTGGTGCGGGCGGCCCAGGGATGTTATGAGGCCGCGCTGCTGCACCGCACCCCTTTTATCTCCGGCAAGGATAGCCTGAACAACGAATATCTGGGGGCCGATGGCGCGCGCCATCCCATCCCCCCCAGTCTGCTCATATCCGCCTTGGGCCTGCTGCCCGACGTGCGCCGCGCTGTTACCATGGACTTCAAAGCTCCCGGCAATCTGGTCTATCAACTGGGCTTGACGCGCTACGAGCTGGGCGGCTCTATCTATTATCAACAGCACGGGTTGCTGGGCGAGCGCGTGCCCCAACCACAGGACTACAGTCCGGCCCTCATGCGCCGGCTACACCAGGCCATGCGCCAGGGGCTGGTGCAGGCCTGCCACGATTGCAGCGAGGGCGGTCTGGCGGTGGCAGCCGCAGAAATGGTGCTGGGCGGCGCCATCGGCCTGGACTTGCATCTGAACCGGGCGCCGGCTGACGATGCAGCCCGGCAGGATGCAGCGGCGCTGCTCTTCGCCGAATCCAACGCCCGCTTCCTGGTAGAAGTTCGGCCGGCAGATGCCCCCGCCTTTGAGGCCATTATGGCTGCCGGGGACGAAACACTACCTGTAGGTGCGGTTTTTAACCGCACATTGAACCCTGTCACCCCTGTCATCCCCTTCGCCCAGGTGGGTACTACCAAAGTGCTACCCACGTTAACCGCCTATGGCAGTGCCCAGCGCCCACTGTTAGAACTAACACAGGCGGCCTTGCGCCACGCCTGGCAGGGGAGGAGCGATCATGGTGCAGCCTAGAGCTGTCGTGTTACAGGGGCCCGGCTCCAATTGTGACCGCGAGGCGGCTTTGGGGTGGGAATTGGCCGGGGCGCAGGGCGTTTTACTGCCCCTCAACACCCTGATCGAGCAACCGCAGCGCCTGGCGGAATACCAAATTCTCACCATCCCCGGCGGCTTTACCTATGGAGATGATCTGGGCGCCGGCAAACTGCTGGCAGTGGATTTGATCTGCCGCTTAGGCGACGCGCTGCAAAGCTTCAGGATGCGCGGTGGGCTGATTATCGGCATCTGCAACGGCTTTCAAATCCTGGTCAAGGCGGGAATGCTGCATACAGATGCCACGTTGTATGCCAACGATTCCGGCCGCTTCGAATGCCGCTGGGTCGAGCTCAGCATGGCTAACCGCGGCAAATGCCTCTGGGTCAGCGAGACGCCGCAGCGGATTCTGCTGCCCGTGGCCCACGGCGAAGGCAAATTTGTGCCCCGCGATGCCACTGTCTTGCGCCAGTTGCAGCAGCAGGATCAGGTGGTGCTGAGCTATGCGGCCTCCGCCTACCCGGCTAATCCCAACGGTTCGGTGGCAGATATTGCCGGCATCTGCGATAGTACCGGGCAGGTCTTTGGCCTGATGCCCCACCCGGAGCGCCACCTCTGGCCCTGGCACCACCCTGCGTGGACCCGGCAAGCGAGCGGCGTCGAAGCGTTCCGACGCCGGGAACAGGGAGATGGATTGACGATCTTTAAGAGCGCTGTAAAGGCGTGCCAGTAATGGAACCCACCAGTTTCGGCTATGATACCTATCTATCCCCCTTCACCTGGCGCTATGGCAGCGACCGGATGCGGGTTATCTGGTCAGAGCAGCACAAACGTCTGCTCTGGCGCCAGGTCTGGGTGGCGCTGGCGACCGTCCAGGCGCAGGTTGGCTTAGTCTCGGCTCAAGAAGTTGCCGCCCTCCAGGCGCATGCTGCCGAGGTGGATGTGGCGCAGGCCCACGCGGTAGAGGCCGAAACCCGCCATGACCTGATGGCTGAGCTGCGCGTCTTCGCGGCACAGGCCGGCCCGGCCGGCGGAAAACTGCACCTGGGCGCCACCAGCATGGATATCGAAGACAATACCGATGCGCTGCGCATCAGGGCTTCGCTGGATATATTGGCCGCAGAATTGAAAACGTTACTGCTGCGGCTGGCAGACCGGATTGAGCCTACCGCGGGCCAGGTATGCATGGCCTTCACCCATATCCAGCCGGCCGAGCCGACCACCGTGGGGTATCGCCTGGCCGGGTATGCCCAGGACCTGTTGCAGGATTACCGGCAGATCAGCCGCCTGGCTGCGGAGTTCCCCGGCAAGGGTTTGAAGGGCGCTGTAGGCACGGCGGCCAGCTACACCCACCTGCTGCGCAGCTCGGAGCTGACGGCGCAACAGATGGAGAGCGAGGTGATGCAGCTCCTCGGGCTGCCGGCGGTCCTAATCGCCACCCAGGTCTATCCTCGCTCCCTCGATTTGCCGGTCGTCAATACCGTGGCCAGTATTGCCGCCAACTTACACAAATTCGCCCTGGATCTGCGCCTGCTGCAATCTCCCTCCATTGGCGAATGGTCGGAGCCTTTCGGGGCGCGCCAGGTGGGTTCCTCGGCCATGCCCTTTAAGCGCAACCCCATTAATGCCGAAACCATCTGTTCCCTGGCCCGCTTGGTACACCATCTGAGCCAGACGGCCTGGGATAATACGGCGCTGATGGCGCTGGAGCGCACGTTGGACGATTCCGCCAACCGGCGCGAGGCTTTGCCCGCTATCTTCCTGGCCGCCGAGGAAATGATTATCCGGGCGCAGAAGCTCATCGCCGGTCTGGTCATCAACGCGAACCAGGTGCAGCGTAATCTAGATGTGTATGGTCCCTTCGCGGCCATTGAAGCCTTGTTGATGGAGCTGGCCCGCCTGGGGGCTGACCGCCAGGCGATGCATGAGACCTTGCGCGGCCATAGCTTGCAAGCCTGGGAAGCGGTGCAAAAGGGCCAGGCCAACCCGCTGGCCGAATACCTGGCAGGGGACCCCGCTATCTTGAAATATTTGCAGCCGCGCCGCGTGCGTGAATTGATGGCCGTGCGCGATTACGTGGGCGATGCACCCCAAAGGGCGCGCCAGATCGTAGAGATAATCAGGAAGCTGGATGGGGCTGTATAAGGATTTTTATTATGCCACATGATATGGATCGCTATACTACTTTTCCCACCCTTGCCGGTGTCGATATCCCTGAGCTGGGCGAGAAGCGCCAGGGGAAGGTACGGGATTTCTACACCTTGCCCGGCCAGCGGCGCGCATTGATTACCACCGACCGCCTCTCCGCCTTCGACCGCGTGGTGGGCCTGATCCCCCACAAAGGGCAGGTCTTAAATCAACTGGCGGCTTTCTGGTTCGAACAGACGGGTGATATCATCCCCAACCATATGCTGGCAGTGCCCGATCCCAATGTCATGATCGGGCGGGAGGCGCAGGCTTTCCCGGTGGAGATTGTAGTGCGGGGCTATATCTCCGGTGTTACCAAGACCTCATTGTGGTACAATTATCAGCAGGGTGAACGAGAAATCTACGGCCTCCGTTTCCCCGAGGGGTTGCATAAGAACCAACGCCTGCCGGATCCGGTGATTACGCCCACTACCCGCGCCACCGGCGCCGGTGGGCATGATGAACGGATTACCCGCGCCGAGATCATAGAGCGTGGCCTGGTAGCTGCAACACAGTATCGCCAGATCGAGCAGGCCGCCCTGGCCCTCTTCAAACGCGGCCAGCAGCTCAGCGAGCAGGGTGGGTTGATCCTGGTGGATACCAAATATGAATTTGGCCTGGTCGATGGTCAGGTGATTTTGATTGACGAGATGCATACGCCGGATTCCAGCCGCTTTTGGCGGGCTGAGACCTACCGGGAGCGCCTGGCAGCCGGCCTGGAACCTGAGAACTTTGACAAAGAGTTTATCAGATTGTGGTTTGCGCAACAGAATTATCGGGGCGATGGCGAGCCGCCGGCCCTGGATAGTGCGACCGTCTCGCAAGCCAGCCGGCGCTACGTGAGCGTGTATGAGATGCTCACGGGTCGTACCTTTGTTCCGGGAGAAACGCCGTATGCGGATCGTATCCGGCGTAACCTCCTGGGGTTCCTCCAGGGGAGTTAAATTATGGCACGTATCCTGGAAGACTGGCATACCTGGGCTGCGATATTAAAAGATTACCATATCATCATGCAGTGGAATTTCCTGTCAGCCCTGGGCATCTCACTGGTGTTCACTATATTGCTATTAGGGGCCGCCGGCTTGATGGCCTATTTCGCCCTCGGTCTGTTGTTGCGTTGTCGCTACCGCTCCCTGGTGGAAATTTTAGTGGGTCTGGCGTTGGTGGCTTTTGTAGGGGTAGAAGTTTGGGTAGTGGTGCTGGGGGTACCCCAGATCTGGGTCGGCCCGGCCCGCATTTATCTTGATCTGCAACGCCCCGGCCCGGCCGAATATACCGGCGTGGTGAGCAACAATAACTATCGCCCGCTGGGTACAACCCTGGGGAGCAAATACCAGGTTTTGGTGGAAGGGTATCCGCAGGCCCTCTACCTGGACGAGCAAGAAGCCAAAGCGCTGCATGTCGGCGCCAGGGTTACCATTACCTATGCCCCCGAGAGTCAAATGATTCTCTCGGTCAAGCAGATGCCGTCAGAACGTGTGCCGTAGGAACAGATGCCTTAGCCTTTGGTCAAACAAGGAGACGGGCAATATCATGGAATCAGCCGTGCAAGATCCATTTCAAGCAGATGTTCTCAGTAACACGGATGTTCTCAGTAACACGGATCGTCCCACCGAAAAGTGTGGCGTCTTTGGGATTTATGCCCCTGGTGAAGATGTAGCCCGCGTCACTTTCTTCGGCCTCTTTGCTTTGCAGCACCGGGGCCAGGAAAGCGCCGGCATCGCTGTTTGTAATGGCCAGGAAATATTTGCCTCCAAAGCTATGGGGCTGGTCAGCCAGGCGTTTACCGAGACCGACCTGGAGCCCCTGGTCGGTCATATCGCCATCGGACATACCCGCTATGCCACCTCGGGGGCTTCTAAAGCGTATAATGCCCAGCCGATTAGCGGCCACACCGATTTAGGCCCCTTTGCCCTGGGGCACAACGGCAACTTAGTGAATTACCGTATGCTCCGCTCCCGCCTGGAAGAGGCCGGTGCGCAGTTTGAAGGCACCTCCGATACTGCTTGTATCGTGGCTATGCTGGAGCGGTCCAAGGCCCCGACCTGGGAGCAGAAGGTGATGGAAGTAGTGCCCCAGTTGGCCGGGGCCTTCAGCCTGGTGATTCTGACACCCGTGGGAGTGATTGCTCTGCGCGATCCGTGGGGTATCCGCCCGTTGTGTTTAGGTCGCTTAGGGAATGATGGTTGGGTGGTAGCTTCCGAATCCTGCGCCCTGGCTACAGTCGGCGCGGAGTATGTGCGCGAGATTGGCCGGGGTGAGGCGGTCTTCATCAACGAGCGCGGCGTCACCACCTTCTACCACTCCACCAAGAACTCGGCTTTCTGCCTCTTTGAATATATCTACTTTGCCCGCCCCGATAGCCTGTTCCAGGAACGGCTGATATACAAAGCGCGCCAGAATATGGGTCGCTTGTTGGCGCGGGAGCACCCTGCCATGGCCGATTTTGTCATCGGCATCCCCGATTCGGCCATAGCCGCCGCCACCGGATTTGCCGAGGAGAGCGATCTGCCCTTGCTGGAAGGTCTGATCAAAAATCGGTATATCGGCCGAACCTTCATCCAACCCAGCCAGCGCATGCGCCAGACCGGTATAAAACTGAAATTTAATCCCCTGCCGGAGATCTTGCGTGGCAAGCGGGTGGCGGTGGTGGACGATTCCATCGTGCGGGGCAATACGACCAAAGCCATTATCGCCATGTTGCGCCAGGCAGGGGTCAAGGAGGTACACCTGCGGATTTCCAGCCCTCCCATTCGCCATCCCTGTTACCTGGGGGTGGATATGGCTACCTATGGTGAATTAATCGCCCACAACCACACCATCCCGGAAATCCGCGCCTATGTAGACGCCGATTCCCTGGGCTTCCTGAGCCTGGAGAACCTGGTTAAGGCTACTGGGCGGCCGGAGTGGGATTTCTGCACCGCCTGCCTGACCGGCGATTATCCGCTGCCGGTTGACGAGCAGATGCCGCAGTTCCAGGGCCGGCCCATCAAAATTATCGGCGAGCCGGGTGCCAGCGGCCCCCTGGCGCGGCAGGCTGAGGAGGGTTCCCAGGAGCAGTGCTTAGTCCCGGCGGAATTCTCTGCAGCGGAATATTCCGGTATTCTGGATACCAGCCACAGAAACGGGCAGGGGCCCCATTCACTGCGTGACGACCCATCACCCAACCGCCCGTGAGGATCTTATGCGCGTGCTAATTGTCGGTTCCGGCGGGCGGGAACACGCCCTCGCCTGGAAATTGGCGAGTTCTCCGCGCATTGGGCGCCTCTGGATGGCCCCCGGAAACGCGGGAACATCAGCCCTGGGTGAGAATCTACCAGGGGTCCTGGTGAACGATTTGGATGCTATTGTGGCTTTTGCGCGCGATCAGCGCCCCGATCTGACCGTGATCGGCCCGGACGCCCCTGTGGCTGCCGGCCTGGCGGACCGGTTGCGGGCTATCGATCAACCAGTATTCGGCCCTACCAGGCAGGCCGCTGAACTTGAGTGGTCGAAAGCCTTCGCCAAAGGCTTTATGCAGCGCCACGCCATTCCGGCGGCCGCCTCGGCCACTTTTACCGAATTTGCCGCGGCCAGCGCCTATCTCGAGCAACAACCTTTCCCCCTGGTGCTTAAAGCCAACGGCCTGGCGGCCGGCAAAGGGGTAATCATCGCCGCTACCCTGGTAGAAGCGCGCACGGCACTGCGCCAGATGATGGTAGAGCGCATCTTTGGCGCCGCTGCTGACCAGGTGATTGTCGAAGAGTACCTGGAAGGCGCCGAAACCTCCTTTCTGGTCATCTGCAACGGCGCCGAATTTTTGCCCTTGCTCCCGGCCCAGGACTACAAACGCATTTATGAGGGTGACCGGGGACCGAACACCGGCGGCATGGGCACTTTTGCCCCGGCCCGCAGCCTGGACCCGGCCACGCAGCGCCTGGTGGTGGAGCGCATCCTGCGTCCTACCCTGCATGGCCTGATAGCGGAAGGACGCTCCTACCAGGGTATGCTCTACATCGGTCTGATGCTGACGGCTGCCGGGCCGCGCGTGTTGGAATACAATTGCCGTTTCGGCGATCCCGAGACCCAGGTGATTTTGCCTTTGATGGACACTGACCTGCTGCCGCTGTTTCTAAAAGTGGCTACAGGCGCCTCTCTCGCCGGGGAGCAAATAGCCTGGAAATCCGGGGCGGCGGTATGTGTGGTTCTGGCCTCCGGCGGCTATCCCGGTAAGTACCCTACCGGTAAGGTGATAGAGGGGTTGGCAGCCGCAGCCGCTCTGCCTGAGACTTTCCTCTTCCACGCCGGTACGCGCCGCGCCGGTGACTCGACGCTCGACGTCCTCTCCCCTGGAGAGGTACTCACCGATGGCGGGCGCGTGCTGGGTGTGACCGCTACCGGGGCCGACCTGGCCGAGGCGCGCCGCCGGGCATATGACGCAGTGGATAAGATCGAATTTGAGGGCAAATATTTTCGCCGCGATATAGCTGCCGTGGCGGCGTTACAGCAGGTATGACCATGATATCAAAATATAGCGCCGCCGGGGTAGACATTCAGGCCGGCGAGCTGGCGGTGGATCTGATGCGCGCCGATGTGCAGGCCACCTATGGCCCGGAGGTGTTGGCCGGGATTGGCGCCTTCGGCGGGCTGTTCGATATCAGCCGGCTGAAATCCCTGGTCGCCCCGGTGCTGGTGGCCTCTACCGACGGCGTCGGTACCAAGACCAAAATCGCCCAGGCTTTGGGGCGCTATGATACCATCGGCCAGGACATTGTCCATCACTGCGTGAACGATATCCTGGTGCAGGGCGCCACCCCTCTCTTCTTCCTGGATTATATCGCCTCTTCCCAGCTTGACCCGCAGCGGGTGGCCGCTATCGTCAGCGGGATTGCGACGGCTTGCCGCGCTGTGGGCTGCGCCCTGCTAGGTGGGGAGACCGCAGAGATGCCGGGGGTTTATGCTCCCGGCGAATTTGACTTGGTTGGCACCATCGTCGGGGTAGTAGACCGGGCCGATCTGATCCTGGGCGGCGCCACTATCCAATGCGGCGACGCCGTGTTGGGGCTTGCCTCTGCGGGGTTGCACACTAACGGTTACTCCCTGGCGCGCCAGGCGTTGGCGGACATTCCCTGGGACCGGAAGGTGCCGGGGACCGTTGTCACCCTGGGCGCGGCGCTGCTGGCGCCCCACCGCTGCTATCTGGCGGAAATCCGCGCCCTAGCCCGGCAGGTGCCGTCAGAACAGGTGCCGATTCACGGCCTGGCCCATATCACGGGCGGCGGTTTCATCGGCAATATTCCCCGCGTGCTGCCGCCGCACCTGGCGGTGGAGCTCTGGCCGGGGAGTTGGATAGTCCCCCCCATTTTCCACCTTATTCAAGCGCAAGGGCAGATCAGCCCGGCCGAGATGCACCAGGTCTTCAACATGGGCATCGGCATGGTTGTCATCGTCGCGGCCGATCAAGTCCAGCCGGCTCTCCGGCTGCTGGGACCCGGCGCCTGTCAGATCGGCCAGGTCGTGCCGTTGGGCAACGATCCTGCGGTGCGCTTCACATCCCAGCCAGGATAGCACTCCTTGAAACCGGCGCCGCTCAGGGGGGCCTCCCGTATCAAAATATACGCGCGTCCCCGGCCTTGCCGTGAGTTCAACCGCACGTTTTACTTCTGGCAAATGGTTGGGTGAATTTATGAGCACCCGTTCTGACGGCACCCGTTCTGACGGCACCCGTTCTGACGGCACCCGCCTGGCTGTCCTGATCTCCGGGTTTGGCTCAAACTTCCAGGCGATTCTCGATGCCTGCCGCGAGGGGTATTTGCCGGATACCGAAGTCGTTGTGGTGATCTCCAACCGCCGCGACGCCTATGGCCTGGAGCGTGCCCGGCAAGTCGGCCTGCCCGCGATCGCCATGACCTTAAAATCCTACCTGCAGGCCGGTAAGAGCCGCGCCGAGTATGATTTAGCCCTGGCGCAAGTACTACAGGAATACCGCGTCGACTGGGTAGTACTGGCCGGTTGGCTGCACGTTTTAAGTCCTGTTTTTCTGCAGTACTATCCCGCGCGGGTAGTGAATATCCACCCGGCCCTGCCCGGCCAATTCCCCGGCCTGCACGCCATCGAGCGGGCCTATGCCGCCTATGAGCAGGGCGAAATCCAGCAGACCGGGGTAATGGTACACCTGGTGACCGAGGGCGTCGACGAAGGCCCGCTGCTGGCCCAGGAAGTCGTACCCTTCCAACCCGGCGACACCCTGCCCGAAGTCGAATCCCGCATCCACGCTGTTGAGCACCGCCTGCTGGTAGACACCCTGCGCCGCCTCATAGAAGCAGAGCCGTAGGTGCGGCCTCCTGGCCGCACGCTTTGCGCCCGACCAGGACGTGCAGCCGGAGGCAGCACCTACGAAGTTACCATCCAAAGAAGTTTGGTGATGCATGATGAAAATTAACTGTGGCTCCTGGCAACAGGCGAAAATGTGCTTAATTGTGGCTCTACACATTGAATCGCTGTGCCTCGCATAGCATGTAGCTTCCAACTACCGGTGTGCCAAACTACATTTTTCAAAATGTAGTACCCGCAATAAAAGACGTGTTGCTGGTCGCCATAATATCTATAATAGCATCGATTTGCACTTTGGCATCTATTTTGATATAATTCTAATTAGATATATATCTAATTAGGTTGTCATCAAAATGGAGGTGCTCATTGGAACAGGCGGATTTTGAAAGGATCGAAGAATTAACCAGCACAACCCGGGAGCGCTCCCTACCGCCGGACGTGCAGCGGGATGCTGGTTTCATGCTGGGCCGGATGGCGGCTGGCAGCCCGGCTCTGCTAGCACACATTCGCCCGGACTTGGACGCTGTGATCCAGATACCGGCCGGGGAATTCCTCTTTGGCGACGATAAGCGCCCTACGGCCGTCCCAGAACCGTTCGCCATCGGCAAGTACCCGGTGACTAACCTGCAATTCCGCCGCTTTATCGATGGCGCAGGGTACGAGCAAGAGGAATTCTGGAGCCAGGACGGCTGGGCATGGCGCACCGGAGCTTATGAGACCCAGGAAATAGGAGACCATAAAAAGGCTTACCTTGCCAGGCGCACGGTTGAAAAGCGCAGCGCGCCGTATGTGTGGCACAACAGCCAATGGAACAATCCGCTGGCGCCGGTGGTGTGGATCACCTGGTTCGAGGCTGAGGCGTATACCCATTGGTTGGCCAGGGAATACAACCGGCCGGCGCGTCTCCCCACGGAAACAGAATGGGAATATGCCGCCCGCGGCGCTCAAGGACGCATCTTTGCCTGGGGGGACACTTTTGAGCGCCACCGCTTGAATTGTGGCGCGTTCTGGGCACAGGATGACGATGGGTATGCCGGCGGCATAGATACAGCTTCCACGATGATAGTAGGGCAGTTCCCTGAGGGTGGCACCCCCGAGGGCATCTGCGACCTGAGCGGAAATGTCTGGGAGTGGACCACCACGTGGGATGAGACCCAACCGGCACACCGCATCATACGCGGTGGGTCGTGGAATGACCCGCGTGCCGAAACCCGCGGCGCCGAACGGAACGCGGTCGTCCCCGATCTCTTCAACGACTCTATCGGTTTTCGGGTTGTTTTCCCGGTAAACTATAATAATTGACATGTAGTCTAGGGCCTTGTGCCCGTCGCTTGTGCCCGTCGCTTGTGCCCGTCGCTTGTGCCCGTCGCTTGTGCCCGTCGCTTGTGCCCGTCGCTTGTGCCCGTCCCCACGCCCACGAGGGATTCTGTAGGAAAACGCCCTTTATACTACTAGGGGCTGTGTCTGCTTCGGTCCATTTTCCCGTATCTAGTGGGGAAATAACCGAAAACCTACAGAATCACGAGGGGCTAGGCTACCACTCATCAAATCATGTGTGAAAGTCCAGTAAATAGACGTCAAGAGGGAGGTGCGAAATAGGTCAGGCAGAATTTGAACGGATGTTGCAGCTCTTTAAGATCCTGGCCGACGAGAACCGGCTGAAAATCGTCGGGATCCTGGCGAACGGAGAATGCAGCGTGGGGGAGTTGGCGGTGCGGTTGGAAGTCAAAGAGCCGACCATCTCCCACCACCTGAGTAAGCTGAAGGAAGTTGGCCTGGTGGACCTGCGCCGCGACGGCAACACGCTCTACTACCGGCTGGATGCCGAGTCGCTGCGCGCAATCAGCAAAGAGGTGTTGGCGCCCGAGGCGCTGACGCCGGAAAAGATGGCCGCCCTGGTCGATGAGAGCAGCGGCGACGCCTGGGAGCGCAAAGTGCTGCGCGATTTCTGCGACGGACCGCGCTTGAAGGTGATCCCCGCCAGCCGCAAGCAGCGCCTGGTGATCCTCAAATGGCTGGCGGGCCAGTTCGAGGTAGGGGTAGATTACCGCGAAGCGCAGGTCAACGAGATCCTTAAGCGCCACCACCCCGACTGCGCCACGCTGCGCCGCGAGCTGATTTCGGAAGCCCACCGGCTGATGCAGCGCGAGAATGGCATCTACCGGCGGCTGGGGGATGACAGGGTGAGTGGGTGAGGGGGTGACTGGGGAAGAGATCGTTGAGTGAGCGCCCCCAGGTGCGGAAAATACCTGGGTGACCATCTTTTTATCCTGCTCATCCTATGTCCATCCTTGTATCCTGTGATCTTGCGGCTTCTTGCTGGCCTCACCACGACCGGCGCAGCAGAAACACGCCTGGCGCGGTGAAGACGAGCCACAAGATCGCCCCGCCCAGCACCAGGCGCTGGTCGCCGCCGGAGAGGCCCTGCAGCACCGGACCCAACCACACCAGCCCCAACACCGTCAGGGCGCCGCCGGCGACGCGCAGCCGCCCGGCGGGGGTCAGGCCGGAGAAGGTTTGTAGTGCCCGGCCGATCGCTGCCAGGCCGGTAACGAAGCCCACCAGGTAGTTCCCCAGGCTGAAGGAGACCAGGGCGATGATGATCAGCGCGATGTCAAAAACGATCCCCACAAAGGAAATCCAGCCCCAGTAGCCCCCATCTCCCACCTGGAACCACGCCAGCGCCTGGGCGGCCTGAGGCCCCTCCCATCCCGCCGCGGTCTGCACGCATTTCCAGGCCAGAATGAGCAGCATCGGTCCCAGCAGCAGCAGCAGCACCGCCAGGATGACCACGCCGATGTAGTCGCCGGACTGGCCGGCAGCGATACGGCGTATGGTATCCCCCAGCAGCCAGCCGAACGCCAGCAGCGGCGTCAGCACCAGGGGGATGAGCAAGATATAGAAGGCGCGCCCACCGTGCGGATGTACCTGCAGGAAAGTATCCCAGTCAGCCACCTGTCCCAGGATGGCCAGCGCGAGGTACCATAACAGCAGCAGGAAGAGCAGGTCGATCGCCAGCAAGAGTGCTACCAGGGCAGCCCCCGGCAGGAACGGCATGTGGCCGCCCTGCATGGCCGCCAGCACAAACAAGCAGAGCCAGGCAAAGGTGAGCACCGGAACGAGCATCATGGGTACAAAGAAAACCAACATGCGCCGGGAAGGCATAGGGCAGACCCTCACTTTTGGGATAAATGGGATAATTCCGACCCTTATCTTACTTCCGAAAATAGCCGCCGGTCAATTTCCTAAAACCCCTTGACACAGTTGCCAGACGTGATATAATCTATTCAGAACACATGGTCTGTTTTCATCTAAAACTGAATGGGGTTGATTCGCATGGGCAAACGCAAATTACGGAAAAAAGCAGTGTTTGGCAAAGAGGTAGGGGTACGCCGTTACAGTGTCTTCAACGTGGGAGTCACAAAGTTCGAAAAGGAGCACATTGCCCGCATACATACGCTGCACCGCCATGCCCACTTGTTGCACAAAGCCTACCTCGAATTGGTTAATGAGCTGAAGGAATTTTTGAATCCTCCTCCAGCGCCAGACGCGCCAGACGCGCCAGCAGATCCCGATCCTGATCCCGCAGATCCGGCCAGGCGCGCAGAATAAACTGGAAGCGTTCATCGGCTGCGGCCAGGCGCGCCACCCGATCTGCCAATTCCTGGGGCCGGATTTTTATCACCTGCGCCGCCCACAAGACATCGGTGACCGGCGCCTGAAACAGGTGAGCCAGGGCGACCGCGGCGTCGGCGCTGGGCATATTCGGCTGCGCTTTGGTGTACGAGGAGACCTGCGCTTCACCCAAACCCGCTTTCATGCTGGCCTCGCGCTTGGACATGCCTGTCAGGCGCAAAGCCCGCTCCAGCCAGGACGCGAACGTATCCGTTGCCTGCACTTCCATCGACTCCAAGAGATCCTTACCGCCTTTCTGTGCCCTATATCTGGCTGCATATGCTACCTATGATACCATACTTTTATCACGCTGGAAAGTGTGCAAACGCACGAACATTAGTGAAACGCCTTTTGTCGCGTCTGCCTTTTACGACATTTCGTGTTATAATGCATTTACAAACGTGTTTGCGGATAGGAGGAAGATATGGCGCGCAAGATACTTTCGGCGGAGGGCGTGATGCAGCAGCGCTGGTACCAATTCGCGGGTAAGCTGGGCTACAGCGGCCATAGCTTCACCACGCTGGCGCTGCAGGGCTTGCTGGAGGTTCCGGAGTTACTGGAAAAAATTTTGCCCCATGCTCACGATTATACGTCTAACAATACATCTCTTGGCGTGAAAGGGGGAGGGGGCCAGGCATGACATCTGACCAGACACAGCTTATGCGAGCAGCTTTATGGTACGGAAGGCTCGGCTGGTACGTCCTCCCGCTGCACAACCCCGCAAACGGCATCTGTAGCTGCAGCCGGGGGAAAGAGTGCTCGAGCAGCGGCAAACACCCGCGTATCGCCGCTTGGGAGCACGCCGCCAGCACAGACGCGCGGACCATCAGCGCCTGGTGGCAGCGCTGGCCGCAGGCCAATATCGGCATCGCCGCCGGTAAATCCGGCCTGGTGGTGATCGACATCGATACCTACCACGGCGGCGCGTTGGAACTGGACGCGGCGGAAAGGGCTACCATCACCAGTTTGACCGGCGGCGGGGGGGAGCACCTGATCTACACCATGCCGCCGGGCTTGCACCTGCGCAACACCGATGCGCCCTTGCCCGGCGGCGTCAACGTGCGCGGCTTCGGCGGCCAGTTTGTCGCCCCACCCAGCCGGCATGCCAGCGACCGGCAGTACGCCTGGGCCGAGGGGCGCGGGCCGCAGCACCTGGCTCCCGCCCCCTTGCCGCCGCGCCTGCTGGAGCTGTTCAGCCGCGCTGCCAGTCCGGCGGCCACCCCGCACGAACGCGCACCAGGGCGGGGTCCTGGCGGCGACATCATTTCCGCCGGCGGGCGCAACAATGCCCTGGTCAGCCTGGGCGGCTGGATGCGGCGGCGCGGCATGAGCGCAGACGCCATCCTGGCGGCTCTGGCGGCCGAGAACCAGGCCAGGTGCCGCCCGCCGCTGCCGGCCGGCGAGGTGGCGCTAATCGCCCACAGCGTGATGCGCTACCCGGCCGCCGCCCAGCACCCTACTGGGAGCGCGACCATCCTGGTCGCCGGTGCGCCGCATGCGAGTGAGACACTCGCGCTCCCAGGGGCGATCGCGGCTAACGAGGATGGCGCGCCGCAGCACCCTACTGGGAGCGCGACCATCCTGGGCGCTGGTGCGCCGCATGCGAGTGAGACACTCGCGCTCCCAGGGGGCGGGGCGATCGCGGCTAACGGGGATGGCGCGCCGCAGCACCCTCCTGGGAGCGCGACCATCCTGGGCGCCGGTGTGCCGCATACGAGCGAGACACTCGCGCTCCCAGGGGCGTCAAGCCAGGTACCCATGGCCGGCGTCGAGGCGCTGCTGGCTGATCTGGGCGGCCTGGCGGCGGGCGGCGCGGCGGATAAATTGGCGGTGGAGGCCAGAGCTATCGAACTCATCCGGCAGGCGGCCTACCTCGACACGCCGGACCTGCTGCGCCTGGGGCACAAACTCCGCGCGCTGGGCCTGTCGCACAAAAGCGTGGACCGCTGGCGCCAGGCGGTGAAGGAGGCGCAGCAAGCGCTGCCCATGCCGCAGCCGGGGCAGCACTCGGCCTGGCGCGAGCAGCACCCGCACTGGCCGTATGCCATTGCCGAGGGGCGCATGGTGGTGACGCATATCACCGCCGGCGGGGAGCTGCAGCAGGCGCCGATCTGCAACTTCACCGCCCGCATCGTCGAGGAGGCGGTGGCGGAGGACGGGATGCGCTGGTTCACCCTGGCCGGGCAGACCACGGCGCAGTACCCCTTCAAGCTGGAGCTGCCGGCGGAGGAGTTCAGCGATCCGCGCCGCTTGCGGGCCGCCCTGGTCGGCGCGGCGGGCGCCAAGGGCACGGTGATGGCCGGCATGGCCGAGCACCTGGCGCCGGCCATCAGCACCCTGACCGATGGCGACCTGCGCCGCCGTCAAAGGTTCAGCCGCACCGGCTGGCACGGCGCCAGCTTTCTAATCCCCGGCCGGGAGCCGGAGGGAGTGAGCCTGCAACTGATGCGCAAGCTCCCGTATGATATCGACGGGCGGGGAGATTGGCGCAGCGGGCTGGCGGCGCTGGAATCCCTCTTCCAATTGGCGCCGGCCGGCAAGGCGGCGGTAATCGCCGCCTTCCTCTTCCAGGGGCCGCTGGCAGCGCTGCTGGATTGGCGCAACGAGCGCTACGGGCTGTTTATCACCGGGCGCAGCGGCACCTTTAAAACCTCGCTGGCCCAATGCGGCATGAGCCTCTACGGCGCCGGCTTCCTGCGCGATGACCTGCTGATCAAGTGGGGCGAAGGGGCTACACGCAACGCCATTATGGCGCTGGCGACCTATGCCCACGATCTGCCGCTGTTGATCGACAATTACAAGCCCAGCACGGGGGACGGGGCGCGCGGCTTCATCAACCTGATGCACAATCTGCTGGAAGGGGGCGAAAAGGACCGCCTGAGCCGCGCCGCCGAGATCAAAGAGACGAACCCATCTTCTGCTGGCCGCTGGTCACCGGCGAGGATGTGCCCGACCATGATCCCGCCAGCCTGGCGCGGGTGCTGGTGATCCGCATGGAGCGGCCGGCGCCGGGGGTCGAAGCGCACCTTTCCGCCGCCCAGGCAGGCGCGACCGCGGGCCACCTGGCGGCGGTTGGCGGGCTGTGGCTGGATTGGCTGGAAGGGGCCGCCGGCCGCGAGAGCCTGGCCCCGCTGGCGCTGCAGTTCGAGCCGCTACGCCGCGCCTGGAGCGCCCACCTCAAGGCCCAGCAGCCGCACACGGTGAACGCCTTTCGCATCGCCACCAACCTGGCGACCAACAGCCTGACCTGGCAGGCGCTCAGCCTCCATCCCCAGCTCGGGGAATTCTTCCGCGCCTACCGGGCGGAGCACCGCGAGGGGCTGCAGCAAGTCGCCGGGGCCATGGCGCACTCTACCACGGAGGCGCTGGAAGCCGCCCGCTACCTGTCGGCGCTGCGCGAGCTGCTGGGCAGCGGCAAGATGGTGCTCTTGCCCTACGGCATGGGCATCTCCGCGCTGCGCAGCGATGGGAACATGGTGCTGGTGCCCAGGGGGCTGAGCCCCAGCGGCGACCGGCTCTACGAGGACGTCTCCCGCGACCGCATCCTGGGCTGGGCTGGGGAGGATGGCACCGTCTACCTGCTGCCCGACCTGGCGCGCCAGGCCATAGAGCGCGTGCTGGGCGGCCCGGACGCATTGGGGCGCATCAGCAACAAAGCGCTCTACGCCCAACTGGCCGATCTGGAGGTGATTGCGAGCAGTAACGCTGGAAGGAGTACCAAGACGGTAAAGATAGCCGGTGATAGCCTGGTTCTATTGCATCTGAAAGTTAATGCACGTGAGGATGAGAAATCTGAAGCGGCAGATGAAAACGAGATATTGCTCTGATAGCGGTTAGCGGATCTATGCAAAAATGCGCAAACCTTTTTACGAATGGAGAGGCATCATGAGAGGGAAAATATGGGAATTTCGTGCGAATTCTTTAATATTGAGGACTCTGACTATGGAGAATATCCCTATGGTTAGCGGGTTATCGCTTTTTCTCAATAACACCCTTTTCGCGTGAGATGTCCGCGCACCCTCCATTTTAGATGTAGAAAAGAGGGTGAGAAAGGGCCTATATATATGTGGTGTTCTACGCGGAAAATGCGCTAACCCGTAAACCGTAACAATATTACAAACCTAGGCCGGGAGGCAAGTATATGCCTGTCTTAACTTTTCCCACCATCGAAGATCATATCGCGACGGCCTATGCCGACCTGGAGGCGGCGTGGGAAGCCTGGCACGCCGCGCTGCACACGCCCCACCCCCAGGCCGGCGGCCTCGCCCGGCACGACGTGATGTGCGCGCTGCGCGCCCGCTGCGCCGCTTCTCCCGGCGACAGCGAAGCCGCGGCCCTGCTGGCGCGGCTGGAGGCCCAGGTCCGCCCCTTGGAGGAGCGGTACGGCGTGCTCAACCGGGCGTATATGGCGTTGTGTGATGCGGGGGAGGCAGCGGATAAAAGCGGATAAACGGATGGTGTGCGCCCGTGATTTGCTTTTCTGTGGAGTGTAGGCCACTCCCTGTATGTACAAACGCCAGGTGAGGCGTAGTCGTTTGGCAGGTATCCGCCGTCTCCTGGCTTTACCCTCGCCCAGGCATTTAATGGTAAAATACTATATGAGGTCCTTGAGCGTAGGCCGAAAGGTGGAAGGAGTCCCACTATGATGCGTGAGCTAGACTCTGTTGTCCTGGTCCGCGATATTGAAGCGTATGACTTGAGACACGGTAACGTGGGCGCGGTTGTCCATGTTTACCGGGATGGCCTGGCTTTTGAAGTCGAATTTGTCAAGGGAGAAGGAGAGACGGTCGCTGTGATGACACTGTCTGCGGCGGATATTCGTCCTATGGGGCCATCGGAGATTTTGCATGTACGGAATTTGCGCCTGCATAAACGGAGATAAGGTGGCATATGAGGATGTTCCCACTCTGAAACTCTACCAGCCTCCAAATCTTTGAGAATCAAACATAGGTGAACGCGATGTCGGATTGTGAGAGATCAGTCTCATTTTGAGGGGAGGCCGATTCCACTTCCACGTCCACGGCTCCGTAAAGTTTGGCCTGTACTGCAAGTTCGAATTTGAGCCAGCCCTCGAATTTGGCTCTCTGTCTCAATGCGAGCTTAAGGATTTTGGGATGCTCTTCCAATATCTGGTCAATCCACTGGCGAACCTGACTATCCATCACACGTCACTAAGTCCTGGGATTTTTCCGCTTAACAGGCAGTTCGCGCCAAAAATTTAAGACTTCTTCCCTGGTTGGTTTAGGGAAAGCGGATAGATCAAGCTGGTCAATGGTGATGATGCCTACCGGCTTTTGACATATGTTTGATAAGCCGTGGTAAATTTCTCTGCGGCAAACAAGGACTTGGTAGATTTTGGGCTATCAGCACAGAAGCAGAATAGTACACCATCGATCTTTGGAGATGCTGCCCATCAATTCTGCGGCTTCGCTCGCCGGGAGCCCGTCCGATGCAAAGCACCCGGCCACGTCCGTTCGGCCTGGCGCGGACCCAGGCCGCGCATCGCCATGCTGGTCAGGCAGTTATCAAAAGAGGCTGGTTAAGTTGACGCAGATTTATGAAGAACGTTTATTCTCCATCTCGAGACACGAGCTGATCATACACTCGATTACCAAGCCTGAAGTTTAGGGAACGGAGTCTGTCCAGAAGTGGACGAACCGGTGAGATTTTCCCTTGCTCTTTCAGCAAGAGCAAGAGACCTGCTGTTCCGATAACTTCAAAGCCGAGACGTTGGGCAACGGCTCGTGCTTTGCGCTCATCTATAAGCACTAAACCTGCATCGATTTCTTGGGCTAGAATAATCGCCTCCGCTTCGCCAATACCAAGTTGGGTGAGCAAATAATCGACTCTAGACTGGTCTTTTACCTCACGAACAATTATCCAGTCCGCTTGTTCGATATCTTGCGCGCCACTACGTCCTTTTCCGGAGAAATTTACTTCTTCATAGACAGCTTGCGGCACATAAATTTCACCAAACAGGTCTACAAGATGGTGAAGTTGTTCTATCTTTGACAGAGCAATTAATGGAGTTGCATCGGAAACAACAACACGTAGAGAAGGCATCATCCCTGGGCATCAGGCAATTGTTGAGAAATCCGACTGACCGAAGAGAATTCATCTGCTAACTCTTCATCGTCAAGATCTACTACTGGCACGTCATTTCCAGACAAAAATTCTACAAATGACCAGTAACCCATCCCGGAAAGGCGTGCAGCTTGCCCCAGTGACAGTATATGCTCGCGAAAGAAGTGCAGCGCGAGCAAACGCTTACTTTTTTCAACCAGGTCTTCTCGATGAAACCCTTGAGCCTTCAACGTTGAATATACATCTCCAGGTATTTGTGTTTCTACGATAACGGCTGTACTTGTCATAATTACTCCGTCTATACCATTGATTGTTTGTCGAGCGCTTCAACTATCCATCTCCTCATGTCCAATAGTATAACCGAAAACCCGAGGATTGAATCAATTATAGCAAAAAAGCTGAGCAGGTACTACCCAGCTAAGATGCGATTGCGCCTTTCTAGAGAGCCGGACGGTCCCGGCGAGCCCGGCAAGCGGTGGGCGAGCTCGCCGGGCGTCAGCGGCGATATTGGTTTTAGCCCCCTGAGCGGAAGCGCGGTCCCAGGAGCAGTCCTGCCAGCAGCAGCCCCCCCAGCACCACCCCGGCGCCGGGCAGGTTGCCGGCCAGGCCGCCGTTTCCGGCGGCAGCTGACGGAGCAGCGCTCTGCCCCGCCGCCTTCTCCAATGCCGCCAGCCGGGCCTCCATAGACTGCATCTGCTGCTGCTGCGCCTCCTTCTCGGCTTGCAGGGTCTGATTCTGCTGCTCCAGCGCTGTGATGCGGGATTGCTGGGCATCGTTCTGCGCCTTCAGCTCCTTGACGGCGTTGATGGTGACGAAGGTCAGGGCGCTGCTGTCGAAGCTGTACAGCTCGGTGGCTTCTTTGTCGCCCGGCTCCAGTTTAGCTTTGAATGTGGAGATAGTGTAGGGGATAGCGTTCTTCACATCCTGGGCAATCACGCCGATGCCCTGGGTGCCCTGGGGCATGCCGCCCTTGCCGTTGAGGGTGTAGCGCACCGGATCAATGCGCTCCAGGGTGCTGAGGCCGTCGGTGAAGGGCCGGATGTCGTTTTTCAGGCGGCGGTCGGAGACGACGGTCCAGGCGTTGCTGGTGGGCTTGGCGGCGGAGTCGGTGGAGAGTTGGAGCTGGTAGACGGGGTTGGTCAAACCGATGCCCACGTTGCCATTTTGATCAATGCGCAGTCGTTCTCCATAGACCGATTCCCCTGACCTCGTTATGAAGCGAATTGCTCCAGCATATACTTGATCTACATTTATGAAGTCTATACTAGCGGTCACATCCCCACTTGCATCGTTATTTTGAATTCCAGCGAATGCCCCATTCGTATTTGAATTATTTTGCAAGCGGATTTCTGCTTCACGATTAAGCACACCTGTCTCTCCACTTGTTGAAATCAAATATAAGGGAGGAATATTAGCGGTGCTAATATTGCTATAAATGGAAAGTTTTCCGCCTAGATTCCCTGTCGTCCCAATCCCCATTTTACCGCTGCCGGGTTGGATAATGAGCGGCTGGGCGTCGCTGGTGCCCAGGAAGTTGGTGGTGGGAATCGTGCCGCTGTTCCCAGTCAGCAGCCATCCATCGCTGGTGAAGGCGCCGGTGGCGGTGTAGCGCGCCGCCACCCGCTGCAGGTCCACCACCGTGATGGCGCCATCATGGTCGACATCGCAGCCCGAGTCGTAGCCGCTGCCGGAGGGGCAGCCGGCGCTGATGCTGGCAGCGCCGGTTCCTCCCGTGGGACGCGGCCCCTGCGCCCCCACGCCGCCGATGCCGGCCAAGAACACTAGCAGGACAACCATGATGGCCATGGACATTCTTCTTTGTGGCGATAACCAATTGGCTGGCATGGAATTCCTTCCTTATATTATGGTTTAGAGTGATCTACTTCTGGGGTAGTTTTGCGATAAGTTGTAATTGAAGGGATTGGGGTAGATAGGTAGCCAGGCGGCGTGCTTCACACCGTCGTCGCAGGCACAGACGTAATTCCCAAGCCTGCCATCTGCCGGATGTGGTCATCGAAAGCGAAAACCTGCGAAATGCCCAGACGCCTGGCCATTACCAGGATCGAGCAGTCGGTATAGCTCCAAGCTTTATCGTCATACTGGCAAAAAGCTTCCCAAGTGGCAGAATCGTCATCGTCGGACAGGTTAACGTAGCGATGTTCTTCCCGCAGGATGCGGCCGATCGTGATCGAGGCCTGCGGCGAAACCTTGACGCGAAACCATGTCACCGTCTCATCGAAGACTGAAGCCAGGATCAACCAACGTGTACGCGAATGCGTCGCCATATACTGGCGAGCATCCTGGTGACGCGCTTCAGATCGTACGAAGAAGGCAATAAGGGCCGATGTATCTGCAATGACCTCGGCCATTAACTGCCTCGGTAAAGTAGGGCGTCTACATGCTCGGCGTAATTGGTGATTTCGTGGCCCTGCGCATCGCGGCCAACGATGTGTTCAAGGTCTGGCTCAAACACTTCCAGCGCGCCACAGAATTGCCAGGTGAGGGTCTGAGTAATGTCAAAATCCACCTTCTCTGTTTGGGCAACGCGCTCTAACATCTGCCGGACGACCTGATCCAGGGGTACAGAGCGACGCGCAGCTTCGTCCATGAGCCATCGGTATAGCTCTGGCGGAAGATCGAGTTGCACGCGGTAATGCGGTGTTGACTCGGCTGCTGTTCTGTCCATTGGATGATGCTCCCTGGTCTCAAGCGATAAGATGAAATCGCCACAGACCCAGTATACTTCAGAATTGACTGCCAGACAAGTTTGCGGTGCGAAACGCAACGAACAAGAACGGACAATTTTCCAAATTGTCCTACAAGCGTGGCGACCCTGGCCAACCGGATGCCCCAACTGCGGGCCGCCATTTTGGATAGCCGGATGGACCCCGCGATATTGGCCTTAGCCCCCTGAGCGGAAGCGCGGTCCCCGCAGCAGGCCTGCCAGCAGCAGCCCCCCCAGCACCACCCCGGCGCCGGGTAGATTGCCGGCTAGGCCGCCGTTTCCAGCGGCAACGGGTTGGGCAGCACTCTGTCCTGCCGCCTTCTCCAGCGCCGCCAGCCGGGCGGCCAGCGCCTGGTTCTGCTGTTCCAGACCGCTAACCCGCTGCTTTAGTGCATCGTTCTCGGCCTTCAGCTCCTTCACAGCGTTGATGGTGACGAAGGTCAGGGCGCTGCTGTCGAAGCTGTACAGCTCGGTCTCTGCCTTATCCTCCGGATTCAGCCTGGCTTTGAAGGTGGAGATGGTGTAGGGGATGGCGTCCTTCGCATCCTGGGCGATGACGCCGATGCCCTGCGCGCCCTGGGGCATGCCGCCCTTGCCGTTCAGGGTGTAGCGCACCGGGTCGATGCGCGCCAGGGTGCTGAGGCCGTTGGTGAAGGGCCGGATCAAGCTATGAAGACTTGTCTGGGGGTACCAGTGGATTGATCTGTGCAATTAAGGTAGGCAGATCGTTTTGCACCGTTTGCCAAAGAACGTCGAGATTAATATCGAAATAGGCATGAACGAGGCGATGCCGCATTCCGATAATATCGGCCCAGGGAATATTTGGCGACATCTCCTTCGTTGTTTCAGACATCGTGAATGCAGCTTCACCAACGATCTCCACTGATTTAACAAGGGCTAGCACAAGTACCCGATCTTGATTCAAGTCAGCACGCTTTCGCCCAACTATGAATGACCTTGCCTCACGTGCAGCGTCCAGCATATGCCTCAGGCGTATCTCATCATCCATCTGCATACTGCACCTCAGCCTGTTCAAGTACTTGTTGGCGAAAATAACGACTCAGGTCCTCAGGCGTACGTAAATCGATTTTCCGTTTCCCAAACAGATCCGATAACTCGCGCTCAATGCGAGCCATCCCTAAGAGTCCTGGGATACGATCTGGATCGAATCTGACAAGCACGTCAACATCGCTATCTGAGCGAAAGTCCGCCCTCAATGCTGAACCGAATACGGCCAACCATTGAATGCCTCGCTCTTGGCAAAACGGAACAAGCCTATGTTTTGAAATGGATATTTGAGCATTCATTGTCTATTACTCGTGCCTTCTCGTCATAATCATATAGCTCCATTATAACAGAAAAACCAGGCGGCTTCTACCCAGGTTCAAGACCACATTTTTCGATTATCCCATGAGACAAGCTAACACTGAGATTCATCTGCGCCGGATGACGCCAAGTCTCCGACGCTGGCTAGACACGTCCGAACCACCAAAGCCTTTACCGGGGCGGACCAGAGGCGGGCCGGCTGCGGCCCGCAGGTTGTCAGCAGCTTATGCTGGCGGGGCGAAGGTTGTGCTGCTGGTGGGAAGTACCCGGCGAGCCTGGAAAGCAGCGGGCTCGCCGGGCACCAGCGGCGATATTGGCCTTACCCCCCCGAGCGGAAGCGCGGTCCCAGCAGCAGTCCTGCCAGCAGCAGCCCCCCCAGCACCACCCCGGCGCCGGGCAGGTTGCCGGCCAGGCCGCCGTTTCCTGGGGCAGCGGGTTGGGCAGCACTCTGTCCAGCCGCCTTCTCCAGCGCCGCCAGCCGGGCGACCAGGGCATCCGTTTGTTGCTGTTGCGTTCCCTGCTGTTGTTGCAGGGCCGCTACTTGCACTGCCAGCGCCTGATTCTGTGCTTGCAGTGTCTGATTCTGCTGCTCCAGCGCCGTAATGCGGGATTGCTGAGCATCGTTCTCGGCCTTCAGCTCCTTCACCGCGTTGATGGTGACGAAGGTCAGGGCGCTGCTGTCGAAGCTGTACAGCTCGGTCTCGCTCTTATCCTCCGGATTCAGCCTGGCTTTGAAGGTGGAAATGGTGTAGGGGATGGCCTCCTTCACGTCCTGAGCGATGACGCCGATGCCCTGCGCGCCTTTGGGCATGCCGCCCTTGCGGTTCAGGGTGTAGCGCACCGGGTCGATGCGCGCCAGCGTGCTCAGGCCGTCGCTGAAGGGTTGGATATTTTCTTTCAGGCGGCGGTCCGAAGGATTTGTCCAGGAGCCGCCGCTGGGCTTAGCGGCCGAGTCTTCGGCCAGTTGCAGGCGATACGTGGGATTGGTCAAGCCGATGCCCACATTGACCGTGTAGGCGCCTGTGCCCCCCAGCACCAGGGCGTTGCTAGCGCCTACCAAGGCGTTGGTGCCGATGGCGGTGGCGTTGTCCAACTGGGCACTGGTGGCAGGGCCGGCTTGGGCACCGAGGAAGGTGTTGTTCGAGCCGGTGGTATTGGCGTTGGCGGGAGTCACGGTGTACCCTGCCCCCCGTCCTACGGCGGTGTTGCCATTGCCCGTGGTGTTGGACTGGAGAGCATCTTTGCCAGAGGCCGTGTTGTTGGTGCCCGTAATGTTGGAGTAGAGCGCCTGATAGCCAGAGGCCGTGTTGTAGTTGCCCGCGATGTTGGAGACAAGAGCAGCAAAGCCAGAGGCCGAGTTGTAGCCGCCCGTGGTGTTGGACTGGAGAGCAGAACCGCCAGAGGCTGTGTTGGCGCTGCCCTCGGTGTTAGACTGGAGAGATCCCTTGCCAGAGGCCGTGTTGCTGCTGCCCGTGGTATTGGAGTTGAGAGCAGCATAGCCGGAGGCCGTGTTATTGCTTCCTGTGGTGTTGGATTCGAGAGCAGCATAGCCGGAGGCCGTGTTGTAGTTGCCCGTGGTGTTGGAGTTGAGAGTTTGATGGCCAGAGGCCGTGTTGGAGCTGCCCGTGGTGTTGGCGGTGAGAGCTTGATAGCCGGAGGCTGTGTTGTAGCTGCCTGTGGTGTTTGCGGTGAGAGCTTGATAGCCAGAGGCCGTGTTGAAGGCACCCGACATGGTCAGGTTGCCGGCGTCCACTCCGGCGAAGAAATTGCCCGACCCATAGGTGTGCAATAGGGTACTGCTGCCGGATTTGATGATACCACTGGTGGCGCTGGTGGGCGGCAGGCGCAGGTTGCCGGTCAGCTCCAACTGCTCATTCGGCGTGGTTGTGCCAATGCCTACCTTGACGGCGTCGACCCCTGTGCCCCCCAGCACCAGGGCGTTGCTGGCCCCTACCAGGGCGTTGTAGCCGATGGCGATGGCGTTGTTCAACTCGGTACTGGTGGCAGGGCCGGCGTTGTAGCCGAGGAAGGTGTTGTGCGAGCCTGTGGTATTGGCGTTGGCGGGAGCCGCGGTGTACCCTGCCCCAAAGCCCACTGCTGTATTCCGGCTGCCCGTGGTGTTGGAGAAGAGAGCATCTTTGCCAGAGGTCGTGTTGTAGCCGCCTGTGGTGTTGAAGTAGAGAGCTTGATATCCAGAGGCCGTGTTGTAGTTGCCCGTGGTGTTGAAGCGGAGAGCAGCAGAGCCAGAGGCCGTGTTGCCTAAGCCGTCGGTGTTGGAGGCGAGAGCAGACGCGCCAGAGGCCGTGTTGCAGCAGCCCGTGATGTTGGAGGCGAGAGCAGACGCGCCAGAGGCCGTATTTTGGGAGCCCGTCATGGTCAGGTTACCGGCATTCACTCCGACGAAGAAATTGCTCGTCCCATAGGTGTGCAGCAGGGTGTCGCTGCCGGAGCGGATGATGCCGCTGGTGGCGGTGGTGGGCGGCAGGCGCAGGTTGCCGGTCAGTTGCAACTGCTCGTTGGGCGTGGTGGTGCCGATCCCCAACTTGCCGCTGCTGTCCAGCCGCAGCCGCTCGACGTTGTTGGTGCGCAGGACCAGCGGCTGGGAGTCGCTGGTGCCCAGGAAGTTCGTGCTGGGGCTGGTGTCGCTGTTCCCGGTGAGCAGCCAGCCATCGCTGGTGAAGGCGCCGGTCGCGCTGTAGCGCACCGCCACTCGCTGCAGGTCCACCACCGTGATGGCGCCGTCATGGTCGACATCACAGCCCGAGTCGTAGCTGTTGCCGGGGGGGCAGCCGGCGCTGATACTGGTGTTGCTGCTGGCGCCCGTGGGACGCGGCCCCTGCGCCCCCACGCCGCCGATGCCGGCCAAGAAGACCAGCAGGACGGCGATGATGGCAGTGGACATTCTTCTTTGTGGCGATAACCAACTTGCTGGCATGGAATTCCTTCCTCCTGTGAAATGGCGGTGTGGCCCATGGGCCACGGCTTATGGGAAACTCTTTGAATGGGGAATCGACTGGCAGAGTGACGGCGCTGCCAGAGCACCCGGCTCCGGCCAAAAGGCGGGAGGGCAGCACACCCGCCACTACCCTGGCATCGGGTCAAAGCATAGCGTTGGGGGGTCTTCTCAGTATACCACGGATATCTACCGAGGGCAAAGCAATTCCAACAAAGCAATCGCATCTTCTGGGAGCGCTCCCAGGAAATCCGCTAAATGCGATTGCCCTGTCGCCAAAGGGCGTGTCGGTTAGCAGGGTGTGGTATAATGGTAAAAGACGAGTTCGTTCAAGTTCTTCGGAGGAGACCATGCCACGCCGCTTCAATGTTGCCGGACCATGCAAGCCCGACATCCACTACATGCTGCCCGCCGCCGCGCGCGTGCCGCTGGCGCGCCGCCTGGTGGCCGACCAGAACTACTTCGTGATCCATGCGCCGCGCCAGAGCGGCAAGACCACCGCGATGACCAATCTGGCGCAGGAACTCACCGCAGCGGGCGACTACGTGGCCGTGCTGGTCTCCGTCGAGGTGGGGGCAGCCTTCAACGACGACCCCGGCGCCGCGGAACTGGCGATTTTGAGCAATTGGCGCAACGCTGCCGCTGTCCGGTTACCGGCGGAGATGCAGCCGCCGCGCTGGCCAGCCACGGAAGCCGGTGAACGCATCAGCGCCGCCCTGCGCGCCTGGGCCGAAGCTGCGCCGCGACCCTTGGTGCTCTTCATCGATGAGATCGACGCGCTGCAAAACGACACGTTGATCTCCGTGCTGCGCCAACTACGCGCGGGCTACGACTGGCGTCCCGGTGGTTTTCCCTGGTCGCTGGCGCTCATCGGCCTGCGCGATGTGCGCGACTACAAGGTGGCTTCGGGCGGCAGTGACCGCCTCAACACGGCCAGCCCGTTCAATATCAAAACCGAGTCGCTGACGCTCGGCGATTTCTCGGCCGGCGACGTGGCGACGCTCTACGGCCAGCATACGGCGGAGACCGGCCAACGCTTTACGCCGGAGGCTGTGGCGCTGGCCTATGCATTGACCCTGGGACAGCCGTGGCTGGTCAACGCCCTGGCGCGCCGCGCGGTGATGGAGGTGGCCGCCGATCCGGCGCTTGCCATCACGCCCGAGCACATCCAGACCGCCAAAGAACTGCTGATCCAGCGGCAGGACACCCATCTGGACAGCCTGGCCGAACGGCTGCGCGAGCCGCGCGTGCGCCGCGTCATCGAGCCGATGTTGGCGGGCGCCGCGCTGGGTGACTTGCCAGCGGATGACCGCCAGTTTGTCGTCGATCTAGGCCTGGCGCGGCGTGATCCAGCGGGCGGCCTGGTGATCGCCAACCCGATCTATCGCGAAGTCATCCCGCGGGTGTTGGCCAATAGCCCGCAGGATTCACTGCCCCACATCAGCCCGACGTGGCTCAAACCCACGGGCAGCCTGGACATCGACAAGCTGCTGACTGCGTTTCTCGCCTTCTGGCGCCAACACGGCCAGCCGTTGCTGGGGAGCGTACACTATCACGAGGTAGCGGCACAGTTGGTGCTGATGGCGTTTCTGCACCGGGTGGTGAACGGGAATGGCACGCTCGATCGCGAGTACGCCATCGGCACGCGGCGCATTGACCTCTGCCTGTGCTATGGCGGGCCGCAGCCGGTGACGCTGGGGATCGAGCTCAAGGTGTGGCGCGATGGCGAGGATGACCCACTAGCTGAGGGGCTGGCGCAGCTCGACGCCTATCTGGACGGACTTGACCTGCCCAGCGGTTGGCTGGTGATCTTCGACCGGCGCAGCGGCCAGCCGCCCATCGCCAAACGCACCGCGGCTGAGCCGGCCGCGACCCCGGCCGGGCGCACGATCACGCTCATCCGCGCCTGACGCAACCCTCAGGTTGTCAGCACCTCATGCTGGCGGCGACTGCTGCTGCGTGGCCTGGCCGGACCCAGGGCGCGCAGCGCCAGGGTGGTCAGGCAGTCGCCAAAGGGCGTATCGGTCAGCAGGGTGTGGTATAATGGTACAAGACGGTTTCGTTCAGGTTCTTCGGAGGAGACCATGCCACGCCGCTTCAATGTTGCCGGACCGTGCAAGCCCGACATCCACTACATGCTGCCTGCCGCGGCACGCGTGCCGCTGGCGCGGCCCTTGGTGGCCGACCAGAACTACTTCGTGATCCATGCGCCGCGCCAGAGCGGCAAGACGACCGCGATGACTAATCTGGCGCAGGAACTCACCGCCTCGGGGGACTACGTGGCCGTGCTGGTCTCCGTCGAGGTGGGGGCGGCCTTCAACGACGACCCCGGCGCCGCAGAACTGGCGATTCTGGACGAGTGGCAGCGGGCAATCAGTGCCCGCCTGGCTCCAGATTTGCAGCCGCCCCCCTGGCCCGCGGCGCGTCCAGGCGCCCGCATTGGCCGTGCGCTACAGATGTGGGCCGAAGCTGCGCCGCGGCCACTGGTGCTCTTTATCGATGAGATCGATGCGCTGCAAAACGCCACGTTGATCTCCGTGCTGCGCCAACTGCGCACGGGCTACTTCGACCGCCCACGCAGCTTCCCCTGGTCGGTCGTGCTCATCGGCCTGCGCGACGTGCGCGACTACAAGGTGGCTTCGGGTGGCAGTGACCGGCTCAACACAGCCAGCCCGTTCAATATCAAAACCGAGTCGCTGACGCTCGGCGATTTCTCGGCTGGCGACGTGGCCGCACTCTACGGCCAGCATACGGCGGAGACCGGCCAACGCTTTACGCCGGAGGCCGTGGCGCTGGCCTATGCCTTGACCCTGGGACAGCCGTGGCTGGTCAACGCCCTGGCGCGCCGCGCGGTGATGGAGGTGGCCGCCGATCCGGCGCTTGTCATCACGCCCGAGCACATCCAGACCGCCAAGGAGCTGCTGATCCAGCGGCAGGACACCCATCTGGACAGCCTGGCCGAACGGCTGCGCGAGCCGCGCGTGCGCCGCGTTATCGAGCCGATCCTGACTGGTGGGTCGTTGAGCGACGTGCCGCAGGACGACATTCGCTTCCTGGTCGATCTGGGACTCTGCCGCTTCGACGGCGCCGGCGGCCTGGTGATTGCCAATCCGATCTACCGCGAAGTGCTCCCGCGCGTGCTCGCTTACACGACTACGGCCTCACTGCCGCACATCAGCCCGACCTGGCTCAAACCCACGGGCAGCCTGGACATCGACAAGCTGCTGACTGCGTTTCTCGCCTTCTGGCGCCAGCACGGCCAGCCGCTGTTGGGCAGCGTACACTATCACGAGGTAGCGGCGCAGTTGGTGCTGATGGCGTTTCTGCACCGGGTAGTGAACGGGAATGGCACGCTCGATCGCGAGTACGCCATCGGCACGCGGCGCATCGACCTCTGCCTACGCTACGGCGGGCCGCAGCCGGTGACGCTGGGGATCGAGCTCAAGGTGTGGCGCGATGGCGAGGATGACCCGCTGCCTGAGGGGCTGGCGCAGCTCGACGCCTACCTGGACGGGCTCGGCCTGCCCAGCGGTTGGCTGGTGATCTTCGACCGGCGCAGCGGCCAGCCGCCCATCGCCAAACGCACCGCGGCTGAGCCGGCCGCGACCCCGGCCGGGCGCACGATCACGCTCATCCGTGCCTGACGCAACCCTCAGGTTGTCAGTAGCTCATGCTGGCGGCGACTGCTGCAGCGCGAGGCAGTTGGCCGCGGCTTCGCTCGCCGGGAGCTCCTCAGTCTCAAAGGTCGCCGACAACTCCAGCTCGGCCTGGCGCGCCGGTCAGCAGGGCGTAGCTCAGCCGCTGGGCGGCTGCGTCCAACAGACAATAGCCATTGCTGTTTTGACGGGTTCACTATCGGAACGTGAAAAATCCTTTCACTTCTTCTGTTCTAGCAGCAAAGTTACAAATTTGTCTAACGCCGCATCGTTTTGCTCGGCGGCTCTTTCCCCTATTTCCACGAGTTCGTTAAGATTAGCAGGTTCCGAATTGCCTAGATCTGCGTTCTCAGGCGCAAGGGGAGACTGAATACGCAGATACTGCCGTGAAGCCTTAACAGCCTCATACATTTTCCGGAGCTGATAATCCGCCACTTCGACGGTTCCTGACATTAGAATATCAATGACGGGTTTGACCCACCCCAAGCCTCCCCAGTCTTTGACTTGATCGTAGTGATAGGGTGTCTTGACGTCGCCAGTTCCCAAAGACAGGATGACCATGTCCTTCGCCGTGGGCTTCGATTCCATTTTGCGCGCTTCGGCATAAGCACACAGCGCTGGATTATTCGCGAATATTCCGCCATCTATCAGGGAATAGGTGACGTGAGTGTCAGATTGGATTTTGGCACATTCGAAGAATCTCTACTTTCCGCTAAGTTAAGCTTTGCCGGGGTGGGCAACATGGTGTAAACTGGCTGTACTTTCGAATCCATGCTGGAGGGCCGATCCAATGAACGAACCTACTTGGCAGATGATGACGTTGCTGTGCAGTGTCGTGCGGTCCA
>SHYO01000192.1 GCA_009692745.1 Chloroflexota bacterium | reverse complement strand
CCTTCAAAGGTGTAGCTTGCGCAGATCGTTCTCCCTCGTAGTAGCGCTTCTCCAAAGCTACATCTTTCAAGATGTAGTACACGCAATAAAAGACATGTTGCTGGTAATTGCAGCACTACACCTTAAAAGGTGTAGCTTGCGCAGATCGTTCTCCCTCGTAGTAGCGCTTCTCCAAAGCTACATCTTTCAAGATGTAGTACACGCAATAAAAGACATGTTGCTGATGATTGCAGCATTACACCTTAAAAGGTGTAGCTTGCGCAGATCGTTCTCCCTCGTAGTAGCGCTTCTCCAAAGCTACATCTTTCAAGATGTAGTACACGCAATCAAAAACATGTTGCTGATGATTGCAGCACTACACCTTAAAAGGTGTAGCTTGCGCAGATCCGTTCTCCCCGGAGCGTGGCGCCGCCTCAAAGCTACATCTTTCAAGATGTAGTACTCCCAATAAAAGATAGGTTGCAGGCGGCGGAACCGGTTTCAACCGGTGGGGTGCTTTCTCCGCCCTATCCCCCTCCCCAGCAGCTCTGTAGAGCGCAGCAGGCGCTCGTGCGAGATGTCTGGCAGGCGGGTGTGCAGGGTGGCGTGGGTCAGGCCCACCGCCGCCGCGCGCTGCGCCAGCTCCGCGACCACGTAGTCGGGCGTGCCAACGACAATATCGATATACTCCAGCAGCGCGTCCAGGTCGTCCGGGTCCTGCAACGGGGGGCGGCCCTGCTCGCGGAAGAGGCGGTAGTAATAGTGGGCGGCCGGCAGCACCTCGTCCCGCGCCCGGCCTTCGCTCTCGGCGGCGTAGGCCATCCAGGTGCGCTGGATGGACCGGTCCTCCTTGGGGTGGCCGGCCTGCTCCAGCGCGGCGTGGTAGGCGGCGATTATCTGGCGCGCCGTCTCCGGCGGCGTGCCGCGCGAGAGCATCAGGTGCATGTCCAGCTCCCCCGCCAGGCGCGCCGAGTCCAGGTGCATGGCCGCCAGCCACAGCATCTCCCGCGCCGGGCGGGTGGGGCACGGCGCCAGGCAGGTCTGGCCCACCTGGTAGAACTGCCCCTGAAAGGTAAAGGGGGTTCCCGGCCAGGCGCGCAGCAGCACCTCGATCCCCTCGCGCGTCCGCTCCCGCTTGGTGGCCGGGTCCACGCCGAAGGCGGCGAAATCGGCGGGCAAGGAGCCGGTGCCGATGCCCAGGGCGAAGCGCCCGCCCGTCAGGATGTCCGCCTCGGCCACCTGCTCGGCCACCGCCAGCGGGTGGTAATAGGGCAGCAGCGTGACGGCCGTGCCCAGGGTCACGCGGCGCGTGTGCGCGGCGGCCTGCATGATAAACAGCAGCGGCCAGGGCAGCCGGCCGCTCTCCAGCCGGCCGTGGTGCTCGGCAAACCAGATGCTGTCGAAGCCCACCTGGTCGGCCAGTATGACGTGCTCCAGCACCTCGGCGTAGACCTGCGCCGTAGACTTTTCCGGCGCGTCCCCGGCGGTATGGTGCAGGATGGTATAGGTCAAAGGGATCATGGTTCATTCTCCTGATGGTGCGACTATATATCCCTATTCTACAGGAAAAATGAGCGCTGTGGTAACTATTCAGATTCCTGGCATTTGTAATCAGGCCGCTGCGCGAAAGGTAAGGGTCTAGGCGCAGCTATCAGACCGCTACCAGTAGTATTGAAGCAGAAGTGGTATAATAGGCAAAGAAGTTCAACTGACCATCCTAACCCAACCACTGCGTGATGAACACAAGGAGCTATGGCCCCACATCGAGGCGCCAGCGCATGTTCGAGGCGATGGAAGCGGCGGCGCGTGAGGCTAAGCGTCATCTGGTCTGATCTGCGCTGCGCCACCACGCCATTGTGGCTGCAACCCCGCCGAAAAAAGCCCCTAATACCAGAAGATAACTGTGCAGTCCAACCTGGTCGGCATGCGACTTTACCATGCCGCTAACCTGCACGGGAACGGCCCACGGGAACCAATCACCCCAGCCCAGCACGCTGGCGATTTGCGCGAACGCGAGTGACAGAATCGCCCAGCCCAGCGGCGGCAAATAACCGCGTCCCGCGCTGGCAAACAAAGCGACAAACGGCATGAGCATGAAGGTCAGCAGGGCCGTGAGCAACATGGTCCAGAAGGATGTCGCCGCTAACTCGGCGGACCAACCGGGAATATCGACTGCCGTGCCAATGCCCAACCCCACCACGAATATCAGCAGGGTGAGTCCCAGTATCCACAGCGCAGTCAATACAAACTTTGCGGCGACGATGACCCAGCGTGGCGTGGGAAGCGCCATCAGTTCTTTCGCGGTATGATCGGAAAACTCGCGGCCAAAGACCCAGGCCGTAATCAGCGCGAACAATATGGCTCCCCCCCCGGCAGTTCCTAGCGAGAGCATGCCAAAAAAAGCCGGCCAATCGGCCACGCCCGCGGTGAGCTGGGCTTTGGTACTGATCAATCCCCATGCCCGCGCTTGCGCGGGATTTTTCAAGATGACCATAAATAGTCCGCCCGCGAAGGGCAGCAGCAAAAATCCCACGGCCGTCAGCAGCGTTATTTTGGAGCGGCGCGCTTTGAGCGCTTCAGCCCAAAAGGCGGCAACAAAAGCGTTCATACTTTTTCTCCCGTCAAGCGCAGAAAATACCCTTCGAGATCCTCTTGTTCCACGGCGAGGCGGGAGGGAGGCGTGCCGGCGTTGACCAAAAGCGCAGCCACCTCCTCCGGCGCGTCGATGGCGCGCGCTTCGGTCAAGACAAGCATGCTTGCGTTTAATTTCACGGCAAAGCCAGCTTGGGCCAGCGTGTTTTGCGCCGCTGCAAGTTGTCGCACCTTGATTTCCAGGCGGTGCGACCGCAGTGTTGCCAGCTTCTCCGCATCAAATTCTTCGATCAAACGCCCTTTGTGGATGACGCCGATGCGCGTGGCCAGGCGGTCCACCTCCGTGAGGATGTGGCTCGACATGAACACGGTCACGCCTTTCTCATGGGCCAGGCTTGCCAGGAGTTCACGGATCTCCACCACGCCCGCCGGGTCGAGCCCGTTGGCAGGTTCGTCGAGGATCAGCAATTCGGGCTCGTGCAATAAGGCGCGCGCCAGTCCCAGGCGTTGCAGATTACCGGTCGAAAGGACGCCCGCTCTCCGATCGGCGTAAGCGGCGAGCCCCAGGCGCTCGATGACGCGTAAGGTTGCGTTTTTGTCCGGCACGTCATGCAGCCGGCGGGCAATCTCCAGGTTTTCGCGCACGGTTAATTCGGGATAGGCGGCCGGCGCCTCGACCAGGTGTCCGACGCGCCGCCACGGCCCGCGCCCATTGGGCCCAACCGCCTGGCCCAGCACCTGGACCGACCCGGCGCTTGGCCGGATCATACCTAGCAAGGCGCGGATGGTGGTCGTCTTGCCCGCACCGTTGAGCCCGATGAAGCCGTAAATCTCTCCCCGGTGTACCCGCAAGCTGACAGCATCAACGGCGCGCACCTGGCGGTAATATTTTGATAACCCCTGGGTTTCGATGGCAAAATTCATGCGACACTTTCCGTGATGTAGCCCGCAACAAGGTCTGTCAGAATCTTCATGGTTTCCGCGGGGATAAGCATCCTAATAACTCTAACTAACAATAGTATACAGCATCATACATTCTAGATCAATCCTATCCGGCATTTCTTGACCACAAATGTTGCCGTAGTTGCATAAAAAACTTTTGTCATGATAATGTCAATGAACTCACCCAAGCCAACCTTGTTGGCCGCCAACAACGTTGGCCGCTAACAATGTTGGCAAGTAAAAGGAATAATCGCATCCGAAAAGGCCGGAGATGACCTGCCTGAATATTAGGGGAAAACTTGCCGCCACCGCCGACAAGCCAAGATTTTCTTCATAGAATCTGGGACGCCCTCAACCGGCCCCGCGCCTTTGGCTCCTTGTTGAGCAGGCTGGTCGAACCGCCAGCAGCACTCCATGAAGCGGAGCGCCGCCGGGCGCGCTTGCTGGCCTGGCTGCTCCTGACCCTCATATTGCTGACCGGCGTGATGTTAGTCTTGGTGATCCTGACCGACATCGTTGGGGATAACCGGCGCGGCTTTTACACCATACTGATCACGGGGTTAGTGAGCCTCTTGGTGCTGGCCTTCGGTTTGAACCGCGCCGGGCGCCATGGCGCGGCGGCCCATTTGACCGTTGCCTGCGCTATTTTGGCCCCCTGGGGTTCGATCGTGCTGGATCCTGCGATTGTGCGCGGTGATTTCGTGCCTCTGGTTTACACTGTGCTTTCGATACTGCTATGCAGCATTTTGCTTTCGGTGCGCACCACCGTCATCCTTTCCGCCATCCAATTCCTGATGCTCCTATCGCTGCCGTTCTTCGTTCCGGCTACCACATTTATCAACTGGCCCAGCCTGATGGCGTTTGTCTTTTTCACTTCGGCGCTGAGCATAGTTGACAATTTCATCAACCGGCAGGACCTGGGGCAGATTGACCGGCAGATTCGCCAACTCGTTGAGAGCGAAGCGCGGCTGCGCGAGCTTTCCGTCCGCGATCCTCTGACCGGGCTGTTCAACCGGTATTACCTGGAAGAGACGTTAGAACGCGAAGTCCGCGTGGCAGCGCGTAATCGACGTCCGCTCGGTATCATCATAGCGGACCTGGACCATTTCAAGCGGTTCAATGACTCCCACGGCCATGCCGCCGGCGATGCGGTGTTGCGGCAGGTGGGCGCCTTTTTGCGCAAGTATATCCGCGAGACGGACTTTGTCTGCCGCTACGGCGGCGAAGAATTTGTGCTGATCATGCCCGAAGCCTCACTGCAGGTGATGCGAGAGCACGCCGAGCTTATGCTTCAGGAAGCCAGACACTTCCATGCCGAATATGAGGGCCAACGCCTCGAGTCCGTTACCCTTTCCCTGGGGGTCGCCCTCTTCCCCGACCACGGTAGTACCGGCGCCGCTGTGCTGGCTATCGCTGACGCCGCCCTCTATCGCGCCAAAGGCGCCGGGCGCGACCGGGTCGTGGTGGCGGACCCGGCGCCGGTATAAGGTTTGCTGGATCAGCACACAACGGCTAGCCAGTAGATGCGGTTTTTATTCGTTTGCTCCCCCCTCTTCGATCGAGAGAATGATGCGCGATCCATTGGGTTGCGACTTCGGGCCAACTGAAGAAATGGATGTGGTGACAGAAAGAATTTGTGTCGAGGCCAGAGTTACACAATGCTGCGGCAATTTTATGTAGGTTGGGCCGTGTCATGCGTGTAGCGAGAACAATCTGCTTGACACCGCGCCCCAACCGGCCTATGATGCGCCCGCTTTCCCTGACAAAACAAATTTGCGAAGGAGCCGGATACCATGAAAGCTATCGACGTACACGGGCATTTTGGGAAATATGACCGGGGTTTCGATTCGTTGAATGACAAGATGATGAGCGGCAGCGCCGAGGTGATGAGCCGGCGCGGCCAGGCGTTGGATATCGTGCTCACCGTCGTCTCGGCGCTGCGCGCCCTGATCCCCTACGGCGGCGATGTGCAACGGGGGAACGAGGAGGCTGTCGCTGCCGCCGAGCAGTTCGCGAATATCAAATTCTGGGCTGTGCTGGATCCATGCAGGAAAGAAACCTACAGCCAGGTGGAATCCCTGCTGGCGCATCCGCGTTGCAAAGGGATCAAAATCCACCCGGTGGAGCATAGCTACGAGATCCGGCAGTACGGCGACGCGGTGTTTGAGTTTGCCGCCGCCCACCAGACGGTGGTGCTGACGCACAGCGGCGACCCGGGCAGTTTCCCGGAGGATTTCGTGCCCTTTGCCAACCGCTATCCTGGGATGTCCCTGATCCTGGCTCACCTGGGAAACAGCCCCGACGGGGTGCTGGCGCGCCAGGTTTTGGCTGTCAAGGCCGCCACGGCCGGCAACCTGTACATTGACACCTCTTCGGCCAGGTCAATATTTAGCGGCCTGGTCGAGTGGGCGGTGGGTGAAATCGGTGCGGAGAAGCTGCTCTTCGGCACCGATGGCCCCCTCTATTTCTCCGCCAGCCAGAAGGCGCGCATCGAGTATGCCGAGATCGACGAGGCTGCCAAACGCGCCATCCTCTTCGACAACGCCGCCAAACTGCTGAAGGAAACCAACCTTTAAGTGCTTATAGGAGGTTCACCATGGATTCCCCTATTACCGCCCGGCCGGTGAAGGACCGGCAAACGGTTACGCCCGACGGCCAGGATGTGCATCCCCGCATTGACGGGGTAGTGATCCGCCGCGCCCCGCCGGTGGAAGACAAGCGCGGTGAAATCGTGGAGGTCTATAACCCTGCCTGGGGCCTCCATCCGCAGCCCCTGGTCTATGTCTACCAGAGCACCCTGCGGCCTGGAGCGATAAAGGGTTGGATCGTACACGAGAAACAGGACGACCGGCTCTTTATGGTAAGCGGGTTCATGCGTTGGGCCTTGTTCGATAACCGCCCGGAATCCGCCACCTACAAGCTCTTGAATGTCTTCACCTTCAGCGAGCGCAACCGGGCTTTGCTGGTTATCCCCCAGGGCGTCTTTCACGGCGTACAGAATATTGGCGCCACCGAGGCAATCTTCATCAACATGCCCACCCGCCCCTACAATCACGCCGACCCCGACAAGCTGCGCCTGCCGATCAAGAATGACCTGATCCCCTTCGATTTTGACGACGGTCCGGGATGGTAGGGAAGATGGCTAGCCAGGAGGAGAGGAGTGCGGGAGGCCCGCTGGTCACCGTAATCACCGCGACCTATAACAGCAGCGCCACGCTGGCCCTGACCCTGCAAAGCCTGCTCAACCAGGATTTTAGCGATTTCGAGGCCTGGGTCGTGGGGGACCATTGCACGGACGATAGTGAGGCTGTAGTGGCAGCCCTGGGGGACAGGCGGCTGAACTGGGCCAATCTGCCCCAAAACTCCGCCAGCCAGAGCGCACCCAACAATGAGGGGCTGCGGCGGGCGCGGGGCCGCTACGTGGCCTACCTGGGGCACGATGACCTGTGGTTCCCCTGGCACCTCTCAGCCCTCGTGCAACATATCCAGCAAAGCCAGGCTGACCTGGTGCATAGCCTGTGCCTATTGGTGGGGCCGGGAGGCGTGCAGAATGCCATCGGTCCCCCACGGAACGGGGCTAGCTATGATCTGCATTTTACCCCTCCGTCCTCCTGGCTCCACAGCCGGGAGCTGACGGACCAGATAGGTTTCTGGAAAAACCCGGAGACCATCAGTTGGGGCATCGATTACGATTATACCATGCGCGCCCACTACGCCGGGAAGCGACTGGAATTTGTCCCCACCCTGGGCGTGTTGAAATTTCCGTCCCTGTTGTGGCGCGCCTATGACCGCACCGGCGCGCCGCCCCAGCTTCCCTATTGGCAGGCTATCCAAGCCGATCCCCAGCAGTTGGTCCGCCGGGTATTGCTGGAACTGGCCATCGCCGATTGCCGCGCTGCCGCCCCTATGCAGCGCAAGCCCCTAACCATCGCCCTGGCCGATTTGCGCGAGGACTTTCGGACGGCGCGGGAAGCGCTCATCCGTCCACTCTTTGACCTCTATGGCCGTGACCGCTGGCCCCTGACCACCATCCTGCGGCGCCGCTTCCGGGCGCAGCGCCAAAACCTCCGGCGCAGCCGGGGCCTGCCCCCGCTGCCATGAAGACGGCCCTCTATTACATCTCCGGCGCCTTGATTCCCCGCCCGCGCAGCAGCACATACAGCGGCACCCCTGTCTGGCCCCAGGCCGCCACGCTATCCTGGAAGATGGCCAATGCTGTGGCCCATTCCCCTGGCGCAACGGTGGCAAACTGCCCGGCGTGGTCGAAGAGCACCACGTAACCCGGCGCCGGCGCCCAGGAAAGATCCCGGAGTGACTCCTCAAAAGCATCCCAATTGTGGCCAAAGTAGCCTGGGAAGCCCATCGCCGTGGCGCAGGCTCGCAGGAAAGAGGCTTTATCGCTGATCTCGCGCCCGTCCAGCCGGAAGCAGCGCCAGCCGGCTGGCTCGACGATGTGCTGGACGGTAGCCGGGGCCAGGCGCGAGTTAAAGCGGTAGACCCCCGGCGGGCGTTCCCCGGTCAGGGCGGATTGAATGCGGCTCATGGTTGCATCACCACTCTCTTGAAGCTGTCATAATGATCGTCGGTATAGTAAAACTCGCCTCCGCGGCCGGTGATAATGCGCCGCGCCCCCCGGTCGGAGGCCCCCGGCGTCTCGACGGTATATTCATGGTAATAGCCGCTGGCCCTGGCGGGCAAAAGCCCCTCACGGTTTTGAAAGACGATACCGTCCTGCGAGTGGGGAAAGGGGCCACCTTTTTGGATCAGGGAGATCGTCCGCCTGGCCTCGGGCGTCAATTTGTCCTGCGCGATGGTGGGTAGACCATCCTGCTTTTCCGCCGTAGCCGTAGGGACCGGCCGGCGCGTAGGGGTTGGCGTGGGATTCCGGGCCGGCGGCTGGGTGGCGGCCTGGCTGGGATTGGGGGCCGGTACACCCTGCTGGGTCGCGGTCTGCGTGGGCGCCGCTGCCGGGTTCGATCCGCTGCTCGTGGCGGCCGCGCCGCAGCCCGCCAATAGCCCGGCGAGCAGCAGGTAACAAAGCAGCCGCCCGGCCGTGAAAATGACAGGGTGATTAGGTGATAGGGTGAA
>SHYO01000191.1 GCA_009692745.1 Chloroflexota bacterium | reverse complement strand
TGGAGGAACTGGTGGATTTCCACCTGCGCAGCGTCCTCAATGGCATTCAGGCTGAAGCCGGTTATCGCATCCCTGCCCCGGCGTTCGGGCCGCGGGGTGAAGTAGATGGTGGTCGGGTGCGTGACCGCACCCGGCGGGATTTGCACCACCAGGCTGCCATCGGTGGAGGTCAGCACCCCGCCACCGGACGCGGTGACCAGGGTGGAAGCTGTATAGGTAGTAGTGACGGGTGGCGTGGGTTGGGGTGTCGGTGAAGGCGAGACGGTGGGGCTGACCGTGACGGTGGCCGAAGGTGTTGGCGAGACAGTGCCTGTGGCCGAAGCTGTGGGAGAGGCTGTAGGCGAGGTAGTCGGCGACAGTGTTGGCTCGACGGTACCGGAGGCCGAAGGGGAGATCTCGACGAAGCTCTGGCTGGACGGTGCCATCCCCGGCATGGAATCCACCGTACCGGCTGCGGCAACGTTGCTGAAGAATGCTGAGAACCAGCGAGAGGGCAAATCCGGTTGGGCCACCAGCAACAGCGCAACCCCGGCCAGTACGATGCCGGCGAGGAAACCCCACACGACACGGTAGACCTTGGGCATAGCGTATCTCCTATATCTTATATCCAGAGGCATACAAAACGTGTCACAGCATACATGACTCTGGAAGAGGGGATGGGACAACCACCGGGAGGGTTTTCTCCTCCCCTACTCTATTTTAATGCAGGAGTATACGCCAATCTTTCACCTATTCTGATGAAATCGGGAAATTTATAGAATCTTAACCGTTTCTTAACTATCCGGCCCGAAAGATTTGACTTAGGCGGCTTATATCGACTGGGAACGATTATTCTGTCGCGGGGGAGATAAGGGCAGGGCAACCGCACCTTCATGGATTTCCTGTAATGCGACATCCAATAAGATGCGATTGCCCTGAAGACAAGGATTCACTCAACCTTGCACTGTAATGTTAGTGTCCTTCGTGGATGGCTCTGCTGGTCAAACCTCTGAAGCCGGCCGCCGGTAATCGTGCTCTTCTTCCGCTACCTTTTCTTCCACCGCTGCCGGCGGCGATACCATTTGTAACAGTAGCAAGGCCACGGGGGCTACAATACCCAGCCCTGCCAATTGAAAGAAAGCCAAAAATTGCACGTAACTCCACAGCATATCGGGCAGCGTCCATCCCACCCAGATCCCCGAAGGTATAGCCGCCACGGCCACCTGCAATAGGGCCACATAGATTATGCCCAGTAGAATGGCCTGCTGAGCAGAGCGAATGTGGGCTGGCGCCAAAGTTTGCAGGCGCCAGCGGGCCAAGCCCACGCAGACAATCAAAGTTGCTATGGCGCCGGGCAGCAGCCCGCGCCAGACGAAGTCGCCGACACCGTTCACCACGCTCAAGGAATAGTAGAATCCTCCGGTCAAAGCCAGGTACATCAGGTGGCTAAGTATCAACCACGCCAACCCGGCCTGTACCGCCAGACCCAGGCGCCATTCCGGCCGCCCGGCCTGGACCCATATGCCTAATAATAACAAGAGGGCCGGCAGAATGCCCAGGAGCAACTGTTGGCCCAACAGATGGTTGTTACGGGTGGCCCTGGCCAGGGCAAACAAATCGTTCAAATAGGCCTGGATCGTTTTGCTCGAATCTTCCCATTGGCGCGTGGCCAGAATACTATCCAGTTCGCGAATCGCATCCTCCCGCGGGTTGGGGCCACCCATACGGGTAATATAGACGGCATTAAACGCCCGTTGGGTTTGGGCCAGGTTCAACAAAGCCTGGGCCTGCACCTGCCCCGGTATATCTTTCAACGCTTGCCACAGCACGCGTCCCTGGGTGGAAGTGGGAAAAGGCGCCCCCAGCAGGAAAGCTGCTGTGGTAGGAATATCGGCCTGGGTCGCGCGGCAATCGGGGCAGCTCTGCACCCCTTTCCCGGCCATCACCAGGGGAACGGTCAAAGCTTCATCCTCCCACCCGCCGTGCCCGCCGGGGGCGATATGGCCGTGGTCAGCCGTCACCATCACCACACTCTTCCCTAAATCCATCGCGGCGACAATCCGGCCGATACCTGCGTCGATGCGTTGCGCCGCTTCCTGGTAGGCCGCTCCTACCCCGTGTAAATGCCCTTGTTTGTCCACATCTTGAAAATGAACATAGAGCAAAGCGGGTCGCTCCTCTTTCAAAATGCGCACCGCCTCATCGGCGATGATCAGGTCGCGATGGGTCTGACTTGGATTATTCAGATTACCGAAGGTATCCTTGGCGGGATCATCGGAAGCGGGATTCGTCCATTTCACACTCAGGTCTGGCCCAAAGAGATCCGCCCACCAACTATACCCTACCAGGGCAGTCTTGCCCCCAGTCTGGCGCACCTCGTGGAACAGACTATCCACGCGCAAGGTCCGTGGCGAGCTATTCATGGTAATGCCATTGACTTCTTGCCAGGCGCCCGTCCCCAATACCGCGTAGCCTGGCAGGGAATAACTGGGCCGCCCTACTTGGGCCACTACATCCGCCCCGCGCTGCCGCAAGCCATTTAACTGCGGCATCACCTGCCGTGATGTATCCAACCGCAGTCCATCTACCACGATCACTACTACCTGATCAACTATCGCAGGGGTAGCTGGGGCCGGGGACAAACTCGTGGTAGCATAGGGCGAATGGTAATCTACCAATTGGGTCTGCATATAAGAGGCCAATCCTAGCCCTGCAAGGCCCAGTAGCAGTATGAGCAGCGCTAGCGGCAAGAGATTAAGATAGTTTCGCATAAGCTATCCTCCGTCAGCTTCCTCTCATCCATCAATTTTTTGTTAAGCCAGATATGCCAGGCTCTTGATCAGGTCCTCTTTGTAATTATTTTCGATCACCACGGGGCCGCCGAACCCCTGACTTTCCAGGGCCGCAAAGATACCTGGCAGATCCCGGGTTCCCTCTCCCAGGGGCAGGTGATCGTGAGGCTTCCCATCGGGATGGATTGTCACATCGTGAATATGCAATTGGCCCAAGAGGTTGCCGTATTGCCGCACAATTGCCAAAGGATCTTCCTGCAGCCAGGCCACGTGGCCGATATCCAGGCATATGCGGCAGCCATTCCGCTGCGCAATCGGCGCCAGCGGATAGAAAGAGATCCCTTCCAAGTTTTCCAGGCAGACACTGGCCGCGGGCAGAAATTCCAGCACTTCTGCCAGGCTACGCTCGCCTGTGGCCAATAAGATGGTCAGCAAAAGGTCTGCCGGCACGGTGGGAAAACTTTTAAAAGCCGCGGATGACCAGGCGCCCCAAAGATGCAAAACATAGGTTTCGATCTGCAAAGGCGCCATCGCCTCTGCTGCTTCGCGGATGCTGGTCACACTGGCCCGGCGCGCCGTCTCGTTCAGGCTCGCTGGATCAATCCAGAAGAACGGCAGGTGATTGGTGATGCCAAAACCCAGCTCTTGTTGCAAATCCGCCACGCGCTCGTAGAATCCCCGGTTCATAACTGAGGGAAACACAGTGGCAAAATCGGCTGCCAGTTCCAAGATCTTCACCCCGTAGTCCGTTACCAGGGAGCGAAAAGCCCACAAATGGCGCTCCTGTTCGCTGGCCGGATCGCCGCCATTCACCAGCCAACCCGTCATAGGGACTGTAGAAGCCCCGAATCGCAAGGCCATACCGTGCCTTTCTTAAGAAACCATGCTGATAATCAACTTCATCTCATAGATCACATGCCACCCTGTCACCCTGCCGCCCTAGAGTATTGGCTGGATATACGGCCCATACACCCACCCGGAAATCCCCTTAGATGGTTGGCTAACCGCATACCACGGGGCGCCATCGACATATTTCGGAGCCGCCTGGTTAATAGTTAAAGTCTCTCCATTAGCTGCATAACCGACGATCGGCGCACTCGTGCCGGCATCGGCCCGGATATTCAACCGCCCGCCAGGCACTACCACCCGCACCTGCTGTCCCAACGCATATGTGGCAGGCGGGCCCGGTGTAGCGCCGGGTGTGCCACTGTAGGGCGGTCCGATGGGGGGCACTGTCGGTGGAATGGGCGAGGGCGGCGGCTGGACAGGGGAGACCGTGACATTCGGTACCGGCCCCAATATGACTCTGAAGACCAATGCCGGTACCCACCCTTGACCGGTGGGGCCATTCAAGAAATACCAGGGTATCCCATTGATGAGGGTAGGTCCGGCTATCACCGTTAAGATGGCGCCGGCAGGGACCACCAACACCTGGGGGAACTCATTGCCAGGGGCCGTCCGCAACGAAGCGCCACCGGGTACCACAATGACTACCGGCGTATTCGGCGGTATGCCTGCCGGTAAAGAGGTGGCGGTGGGCGAGGCCGGTATCGGCGTGCCGGTCGGTACCACTACCGGCGTAGGTTCTACTAAATCCCCGGCGAACCAATGCCAGGTGCCATCAACCCGTACCATATGTCCATCTGGATTGAGTTGGCTGATGGTCCCATCCGGGCGCTGGATCTTGAGTATCAGGGGCACGTTGGCGGCATCGGCATAGAGCTTGCCACGGAACGTATAGGTCGGTAAATACTGCACCGGACCATAGAATGCCTCTAAGATCTGGGAGTTTACAAAGCGTTGGTAATACTGCACGAATTGGCTCTGGGGTAGGCGGCTCTTTTCGTCGGGATGCAACAGATCCCACATAGCCACGAAATTCCCCCGCCGTTGATACAAGAAATTAAGATACCAGGTCCCGGCCGGGTTTGGGATCAAAGCAATAGTAGCGACTGCCCCCGCTACCAGGGATACCGTTTGGAGCTCATAGCCGGTAGCCTGTACCACTACCTGTAATCCCGCCGGTATGGCAAAGGAGAAGGAACCCGTGCCATCGGTATAAGCAAGGATGCTTCCGGCATGTAACTCCACGTTGGATATCGGCTGGCTGGTAAGAGCGTTGACCACCTGCCCCTTGACCATCCCCCCCGCCAACCCCTGCAAGGGAGCTACGCCCCCGGTCACTACAATAGTCGGCACGATGGGCCCGGTAATCACAGCGGATGGTACCACCCCGATCACAGTCGGAACAGCAGGCGACCGAAGTGTGGTGGTCACTTGAGGTGGGAGCCCCCCCGTACCTCCGCCGGAGGGAGCTAGCGCCGTAGTAACCGGAGGAGCCAGGGGAGCAGTGGCTACCGCCTGGGGTTTCGTGGGGGTACCTGCGCCGGTGGTAGGTGTGGCTGAGTTTAGAAAGGGCAATGGCGGCAGATCCTTTAATTCGCAGCCCGCGACCACAAACATCGCAATGGAGCAAAACAGCACGACACCGATAAGTCGTGGAACACGCATGATTGCTCTTCTCCGTTTATCTCCTACTATTGTAGGCATTATATCCCAGGGTCAATTAGTATGCAATTGAGCCCTGCAAAGATAACGCCATCTTAGTGACATCTGTTGTGCCGCCTTAAATCAATAAGCTCTCTATTTCTTTGAGAATAAACCCAATTGACTAAACTCCCAATCTGGCGTATGATGAGATCCTAGTCTTCCTGAATAAAAGTCTGAAACAAATCTGAGGCGGGATGACAAATGCAACCTATCTCTCGATTGCTCCGAGGCACACTGTTGGTAGCAGGCTTAGCAATTGTCTATGCCGGGGTGGTCCTCTATTTTCTCCCCGAGAAGGCGGCGCAACTCTTCGCCTGGAATATCCAGCCTTCCCTGACCGCTGTCTTCATGGGCGCGTTATACTTCACCGGGATTCCCGGCCTCTTCCTGGCAGCACGTGCCGGCACGCGCTGGCAGCAGGTGCGCGCTATTATGCCGTCGCTCTTCACCCTCTCCGCCTCCATGTTGATTGCCACCCTCTTCCACCTGGACCGCTTTCTGTGGGGTAATCCCGTCACCTGGCTGTGGCTGATTCTCTATATCGTTGTAGCCCCCTTAATCGCCATTCTTACTTACCAACACCGGCGGGATGCTGTGCCTGAACCGGCGCCGCGTATTCCCGTTACCCCTCTGATGCAGCAACTGGCGTATACCACCGTCATTCTTTTTGTCATCGGCCTGCTCTTCCTGGTCTTGCCCCAGACTATGGCCCCGCTCTGGCCCTGGCGTTTGACGCCCCTCACCGGACGTGTGACCGGCGGTTTTCTGATGTTCCTGGCCGTGGCGCTGGCCGGCGTCGCCCGTGAGCGGGATTGGATGGCCATGCGCCTCTTCCTGCCCGGGGGTGTATTGGCCTTTGCTTTGCTGGCCATCAGCATTCCCCGTTTTTGGGGGGAATACAACCTGGGGTTATGGCAAACCTGGCTCTATTTTATCATTGTCATCTTCGGACTGCTAGTTACCGCCTATATCTATTTTATTTACGAAGCCCAACGGCGCAGGATAGAGGGTCAGGCCCTGGTCTGAACCCGCCGTTTCTCGCACTTCCTGGCATCCTCTCCTGGCTGGCGGTACCTAATAAAATGATAGGCGCTCAGGAAGTGAGTTGGAGCTATAGTAGCTTTATCAAGGGATGGCTCAAAAGGAGGTGTACTTCCAGTAATCTACATCGTCCCACTTCACCCAATCCCGGTATTATTTGTCCAAAATCACTATGCCCTATAACCTTGTCTTACTACAGGAGAGGATAAAACCATGACAGTCCAAAGAATGGCTTTCAGTGAAATGATCAACCAGAGTATCGCTGTACTCACAAGCCCCAAGATCGAGACCTTTGAGCGCTTCGAAAAGTCGGGCGGGACGCGAGAAGCCTTACAGTATGTTGTGGCCGCGACTGTGGTGGGTGCCGTTGTGGCTTTCATTCTCGGTGTCTCTGGCGGCATTGGCTCTGCCATCTTCACACTTCTCATTGCACTATTAACATCCTTTGTCGGTTTCTACGTTTTTGCTTATGTGCTTTATTATATAGGCAAGCAGCAAGGTGGTACAGGCACCCAAGATGAAGTTTTCTATACTATCGCTCTCTATAGTGCACCTCTATTGGCCATCACGAGTGTCATCCGCAGTATTCCGGCGCTTGGCATTATCGCGGTCATATTGAGTATTTACCAGTTGTACCTGGCCTACATAGGCTCACGCTCTAGCATGAACATCGATCAGAGCAAGGCCATTATCTCCGTCATTGCGGCTATTATTGCTCAATGGATTCTATTCTGGATCGTTGTAGTTGTTATTGGAGCTATCGCCCTAGTTTTCGGTGTTGCGATGGGAGCCATGGCCGGGTCGTAACGGCACCCCATTTAGAGGATGGACAAGGAAAGATGCGTTCCTGGAGGAGTGCTGTTCTATAGCGGCACTCCTCCATTTGTCACAAGCTGCACTGCGAAAATGGTGCAATAGGATTTCCATGCCGGCAAAACCACCCTGATCCGCTGCCTGACCACCCTCTTGCTCCCCACGCGCGGCACCGCCTGGGTCAACGGCTTCCAATTGGGCCGGCAGGAAAATGAGATCCGCTTCGGCTTCGACGACATTGCGCCAAATGGGTGGAAAAGGATGATAACTTTGACACAAGACTACTGGCCACCGGGGGGAATGGTAAGGGGGCGCCATGCGGGATGACCCGGTAACGACCGAGGAATTTATGAAGCAGCAGAAACCCGGCGCTATGCTGTATAGCCGGTTTTGGACCGAGCTGCACGGCTGGGAAACGGGGATTATGTTCCGCGAGGATGCGCGGCAGATAGCGCGGCTGGGGAAGCATCCTCAGATACACCTGCGCGCTACCTTGATGCAGCAAGAGGCGGTTTTTCCCATTATTATCCTGGTGAAAACACCGCTGGGTTTGTCGGAATGCTTCTTCAACTACCACAGCCCCAGCGGCTCCGATGATTATGTTACTGATTGGCTGAAACAGGCGCATCTTAGTTTTCTCTTCTTCACCCACCGCGGGCGGGAGCGGCACATCATCGTCAAATATAACCCGTTGCGGGATCTACTGCGCGAAGCTCTACCCGTGTTACGGGCGGCTACGCCCTGGACTATGGCAGAGTTTGACGAGGCGAAAGCGGCCATACATCAGCGGATTACGCTCAAGGGGCTATGGGGCGCCATAGCGGAGCAGTAACCCCGGCGCGGGACTTCGGCTATATATCTTCCAGATTGCTTTGCGGCGCAGAGATGTAGTATAATCAGCTCCACGCCCATCCTCTCACCCCAATCACCAAGCTTACTCAGGGGGAACTCACCCATGTCCAGCTTACCCAGCGGTACGGTCACCTTCCTCTTCAGCGATATCGAAGGTAGCACGAAGCTGTGGCAGCAGCACCCCGAGGCCATGAAAGCCGCCCTGGCGCGCCATAATGCTATCCTGCACCAGGCGATCGAGACGTGTGGCGGCTATATCTTCAAGACCGTGGGCGATGAGTTCTGCGCCAGCTTCAGCGCCGCGCCTGAGGCGCTCAAGGCGTCCCTGGCGGCGCAACGCGCCTTGCACACCGAGCCCTGGGGGAACACCCCTATCCAGGTGCGCATGGCCTTGCACACCGGCTGGGCGGATATGCAGGATGGCGACTACTTCGGCGCGACGCTCAGCCGGGTAGCGCGGTTGATGGCGGCTGGACATGGGGGGCAGGTGCTGCTCTCCCACCCGGCCTACGATCTGGTGCGCGATGACCTGCCGCAAGGCGCCAGCCTGCGGGATATGGGTGAGCGACGCCTACGCGACCTGGTGCGGCCGGAGCACATCTTCC
>SHYO01000190.1 GCA_009692745.1 Chloroflexota bacterium | reverse complement strand
AGCCATCATGCTGTTGCGAGAGGCGCAAGTCCACACAATCACAGGCTGGATTGGCATAGAGTCCATGATTTTGCCGCTTGAATTTACACATTGAACTATTACGAGTATAACAATTCGTTATTTGCCCCAAAATATCAGCGAATGGTGAGCAGTATTGAGATACATCCGTTTCTCTTTTTGCGCCAGTCTATCTTTTCTCATTCATTTTATGGACATCTATAGCAAATAAAAAGTGTCACTTTCTGGTCGTTGTTGACTCTTTGGAGGAAGCCCCTGATCCGACTGTAGATTCTGTAATACGCATGAATTGGCCTGAGAACTGTAGAGCGATTATCTCTTCCCGACCTGAACTAACCGAGCCAATCTCCGGCGCTCTTCAGTGGCACATCCAACCTTTGGTAAATTCTCAAATTCGCGATCTCATAGGAATTCGGTATCAAAACGCTGATCAAAGCAGCAAATTTACTGATGAAAATGCCTGGGATTGGTTGCAGGAACATCCTGATCTCTTGGCGCTGCTCAGATTTCCGCGCCGGGTCATCGGCGCGTGCCAGGCGATTTTTCCCGGTGCAACTGGAGAGGTAATGGCTCAGCAAACATCCACCACCGAGGCTGAACCGAGCAATGGGCCAACACCCGAAACATCAGAATTGCCAAAAAATGCCATTCTCTTCAATTCTGCGCCAGAAGAATTCGATAAAAACTTGGATGCGGTCTTACCTCAGGAACCTGAAAACGAGGCTGAAGAAGTGTCAGGAAATTCTCCTGAGCAAGTGCGAGATGACGGAGATAATAATGAGGATAAAAACGATGATCCTGTTATACCTCCCGAACCGGCTCGCGTTCTAAAGCAGATGATTGATTCCCTTACTGAAGTGGAAGCGCCCAAGATCAGTTCCATTCAGGGCGAGCGACAGCTAGATATCTGGATTAGCGAATTGAGAGCTTTGGCTTGTAAGATGGATGGTCATTTGAACAAACTGTCTATTTATAAGACACGCCAATTTTTGGGAGAGAAACCAATGGATCGGTTTCTCTCAATAGGTCTGATTCGCGAGAAAGATAAGAAGATCAGTTATGAAAACGAGTACCTAAAAATCTTTCTGGCCCTGAGCCACCTGAAGGAGGATATAGAGGATCCTAAAGAAATCGCTGGACTTTATCAGGAGTTCACCCCTGATTTCCAAGACACAACCAGGCAAATGTGGCAAGACCTTTTCTTTGAACCGCCGCCGTTTCCGGAGACAGTTCAACAACCATGAGGTCTTTGTATAAAGCAAGGAGGTTAAAATGAGTACTAGTGTGAGCGGGAACATCTCTCAAGAGATGGTTGATATTATCCAAGGAGGGGATGCCAAAAAGTTGGTGGCTTTCGCCGAGGCCAGCGGCCAATCCCTGGCGCAGCAACTGACCAGCAGCCAGATTCGCAATGTCTTTGGCCAGGTGCGCCAGATCCAGGCAATCTGGCGTATAGACAGCCAGCAGGGGCGAGCGCGGCGCCAATTGCTGCTGTTGAAGCCGCGCCTGGCCTACCAAGCCAAAAAGGAGCGCGGCCACGGCGTTGAAGAATTACGGGACATCCTGACCCCAGCGATTGACGCCGTATTTGATGGAAGTGATGGGGAGCTGAATGGGCGCTTCGAGCGCTTCGTCGACCTATTCGAGGCTATCCTGGCCTACCACAAAGCCTACAGCCAGGGCAGAGGATAAGGAGGAACAAATATGACAGATATACGCCTGTACGGCAGGATTTTTATTAGCGGTGAGGTTTTGGCCGTCACCGGGCTGCACATCGGGGCCGAGAATGCCGGCATCCAGATCGGTGGCATCGACAACGCCATCCTGCGCAACCCGCTGAACGACGAGCCGTATATCCCCGGCTCCAGCATACGGGGCAAGATGCGCTCGCTTATGGAGAAATACCTGAAGCGTCCCCAGAACCAGCGCATCGGGCGGGATGTGTTTATCCACAGTTGCGAGGTAAAACCCGATTTTGACACCTGCGACGTTTGCCATGTGTTCGGCGTCCCCGGCGAGCGGGAGTTCTCCGAGCCGGCCCGCCTGATCGTGCGGGACGTGGCCCTGTCAAAGGGCAGCCGGGATGCCTTGCTGGCGGCGCGCACCGACCTGCCCTACGCCGAGCTGAAGACTGAAGTAGCCATCGACCGCGTGACCAGCGCCGCTACCCCGCGCACCCAGGAGCGCGTTCCGGCCGGGGCGGTCTTCGGGCCTGCCACCTTCATCTTTAACGTCTACGATCTGGAACATGACCTGGAGCGGCTGCTGCGGGTTTCCCAGGCGCTGGCCCTGCTGGAGGATGATTACCTGGGCGGCCAGGGGTCGCGCGGCAGCGGCCAGATCCGTTTCCAGGGATTAACTCTATGGACCAAGGGCGGCGAGGATTATCGCGACCTGGCTATTAAGCACGAGTTCCGCAGCGTCGCTGAACTGCACGCCGGGCTGCCCGCTTTGACACCTGTGCTGCGCCAGGCCCTGGAAAGGTAAGATTATGGAAACCCAGGTGGTATGGATTCGCCAGGGCCATTCCGGCTTTCACTTTGGCCTGCGCGGCATCGGGGCGGAGCAGAGCGCCGTCGCTCCCCCGTCTGACATGCTCTTTTCGGCCCTGCTGGCCCGGCTGGCGCAGCGGTCGCCGGTCGCCGTCGCAGAGCTGATCGCCTTATTTCCCACCGGCCCCCAGGAGCAGCGAGTGCCCCCCTTCCGCCTGACCTCCGCTTTTCCCTACGCCGGAGGAGTGCGCTTCTACCCGGCGCCGCGCCTCACCGCGCCAGATCCGGAGACGGGGCGGCAGTGGAAGCGCCTGGCCTATGTCTCCGAGGGCGCCTGGCGGGGCTACCTGCACGGCGGCAGCCTGGCCGGGAAGGACTACCGGTTGGCGCAGCAGGGCAAGCTGCTGCTGACGGCCGGGGAACAGGCGCATCTGCCCCCGGCGTGGCAAACGCTGTCTGCGACGGCCCTCGACCGCATTGCCCTGTGGCAGGTAGAGCGGCGCGCCCGGGTGACGGTGGATCGGCTGCGCCAGGCCGGGAATATCTTCTTCTCCGGGCGTACCATCTACGCGCCGGCCTGCGGCCTGTGGTTCGGCCTGCAGTGGCTGCGCCCCGAGGCCCCAGTGGGGGGGCGGCGCATAGATTGGTGGGTGGAACTGTTATTGCGGGATTTGGGTGACGCAGGGTTAGGCGACCTGCGCTCGGCCGGTTTTGGCGGGTGCAAGATCGAAATGGATCAAAAGTGCATCCACCTGCCGGACCCGGCACCGGGTGGAATGTGGGTGGGCTTGAGCCGCTACCATCCGCCTCCCGCCGAGGTTGAGGCCATGTTGCACTGCCAGGCCAGCTACGAGCTGGTGTCTGTGGGGGGCTGGGTGGAGACGTTGGGCCAGGGGCGCGCGCCAGGTACCGGGGACCAACGCCGCCGCAGCCTGCGGCTGCTGGGGGAGGGAGCGGTATTGGGTCCGGTAGCGGGCGGGATCACCGGTATGCTGGTAGATGTGACGCCCAATTACCCCGACGGGGAAAGAGTCCTGACCCACCCGGTATGGCGCAGCGGTTTGGCCTTTCCGGTGGGGATGAGCGGAGACGGAGGATAGAACTATGGACCATTTCAGCCAACGCCGGATTTATACTATGAGTGTACAGGTGATTACCCCGCTGCATATCGGCACCGGCCAGGAGCTGATGCGGGATATTGACTACGCCGTGCATAACGGGCAGACCTACCGGCTGGATGTAGACCGCATCATGGAGGATTTTCTGATCGACGAGGGCGGCCAGTTGCGGACGCGCCAGATGGAAAGTCCTCCAGGCCAGTTACTGCAGGCGGCAGACTTCGCCAATCCGGCTTACTTCCGCTATGCCATCAAAGGGGAGCCGCGCGCCACCGCCACCGGGTCAAAGATCAAGGAGTGTATCAAGACCCACGATGACCGCGCCTATATCCCCGGCTCCAGCATCAAGGGCGCCCTGCGCACGGCGCTGGCCTGGGCCGGTTGGGAGCAGGTCACGCGCAAGGGGGCGCTGGACAAGAGCCGCTTCAAACCCTCTCGCAATTGGGCCGGGAACAGCCTGGAACAGGACATCTTCGGCCGGGGTCCCAACTACGACCTGCTGCGGGCGCTGATCGTCAACGACGCCTTTGGCCCCGCGCCGGGGGAGGGCTTGCAGCTCAGCAACGTCGCCGTCCATACGCGCGGCGGTCCCCAGGCGCCGATTGAGATCGAGACGGTCGCCGTCAACACCCGCTTCAGCGGGCGGCTGGTGCTGGACCTGGATCTGGCCGATAAGTTCTACAGCCGGGCTTTCCCTGCCCACACCCCCTGGGACTGGCTGCGGCAGCTCAGCCAGCGGGTCAATGCCCATACCCGGCAGCAACTGGCTGACCTGAGCCGCAGCCTGGATCACCCGGCCTTTGGCGAGCGGCCGCGGGAGATGGTGCAGAAGCTAGAAGAGTTGATGCAGAATGAGGCGGAAGGGCGCATGATCCTGCAATTGGGTTTCGGCGGGGGCTGGGATAGCAAAACCTTCGGCATCCGCCTGCACCAGGAGAACGCCATCATGTCCTGGGTTGTGCAAAACTACCGGCTCTACAAGGGCAAGAGCGCCTATAAACCCGGCGCCCCCTTCCCCAGCAGCCGCCGCCTGACGGTGACGCGCCGCCGCCACGCCCAGACCGGCGAGATTGTCTCGGCCCCCGGCCTGCCATTGGGGTGGGTATTGGTGAAGCTGGGGGAGAAAGCAGAGGCTTAACTGAAGGGATAGACTCGGCGAATAGAGGCTGTGAAACGGCACATCTATCCGTTTATCCGCTTCCCATCCGCTGCCGGAAAGAGGAGGCAGCGGATAAACAACGGATAAGCGGATGAGATCACCCCCGTCTGCTGCAGGGAAGTCTCGATGAATAGAGGGTGGGGCCAGAGTCGACTAAGGGAGGGAATACCGGTGTTGCCAGACTTTCTGGCTGACGCCATGATCTGTCAAACAAATCTATGGAGTACCTGCCGTGGAAGAGCTATACAATCTGTGTACTGAGGAAGAGCAGCAGTTCATTGATAAGCAATTGGCCGTATTTGCCGACCCGACAGCCAATCGCGATAGCTTGATGGCTGTCAGTAATGATCAGGCTATCATCAAGCTGGAAAAACGGTATGTGCCGCAGATAAACCCTACCATCAGTTCCGAAATCGGCTGTGACACCTTGATCTCTACCGTCGGGCTAAGGAAGCTGCCGGTGCTTTTATCTATTCTCTGTCTACGGCCAAAGCGGGTGTTTCTATTGCATACCAATGCCTCCCGCTATATGGCCGAAGAGATCCGAGATGACGCCGACGTACAGGCGTTGGGTCTCAAACCCAATCTAGATACCAGCCTGAAGGAGATCAGCCAGACGAATGCGCCCCAGATTTATGACATCTTGCAGCATGAGATTCTGCCCAGGGCCAGGGGCAAAGTCGTCATCGATCCGACTGGCGGCATTAAAGTTATGGGCCTTTCCCTAGCGGCCTTCGCCTTCTGGCGGCGGATTCCCATGGTTTATCTGTTGGGCGAAGAGGTCAAAGGCGTGGTCAAGCCTTTCAGCGAAAGGCTCACCCGGGTAGAAAACCCCTATGACCATTTTGGCGATCCCGACTTCACCTTGTTGAAAGAGCTGTTCGACAGGGGCAACTATCCGGCTGCCCTGGAAGTCTGCCGGGGGCTGGAAAAGACGGTGGGAGATCCGGCGACCCTGGGGCGGTTGGCCGTGTTAGGCTGGTTGATTGAGCTGTACCGGGATTGGGATGCTTTTCTTCACAGCCATGAGAAGATCGAAGTGCCGGAAAGACGCCTGGGGACCAGGTTGGCGGCCATTATAGATGACATGAAGCGGCTGCATATCGGGATTATTGATGCGGGCCAATTGAGCCAAAACCTGGAGTTTTTGCAAGGGCTGGAGAATTCCTGGCGCAGGGGGCGGAATAACGCCGAACCATACCGGCTGGTGGATATCTACACCAATGCTGGGCGCCGGGCACGCCTGGGACAATATGATGATGCGGTGGCGCGTCTCTACCGCTGCTTGGAGATGAGCGCTACACTCCAACTGGTGACCCGTTGGCAGGTTGGCTCGCCGGACGCTCCCGATACCCGCCACATCGAGGCAGCGGTCGGGGGCCGAGAGCAGTTGGTCCAGGGATACGCATCCCTGCAGGGCCGGCCTTTGCCACCGCCTGGGTCCCGCTGGAGTCTAGATGATCAGATGGCAATACTGCAGATTGTGGAGCCATCGAATAACGCTGCGGCTGTCTATAGATCGATGCGGAAGAATATAGCGGGGGAAGAAACCTTGATGGAAAAACGCAATCGGTCCATCCTGGCCCACGGCACAATTCCTGTCACAGAAGGAGAAGCCCGCAGTTTTGACGATAAAGTCAGAGCTATTATCGAAGACTCCATCGGCACGAAAGTATTTCGCCGCCTGGAAAAGCAAGCGCGGCACCCGATTCTGTTGATTGAGCGGGACGCGAGGATGTCCGTGGGTTAAGTCTCGATGGCATATCCTGCCTGCACCGTTAAACCGTTTCCAATATAAGATATCAGATTACCTAGGTGAAACCCAACCATGATCCTGCTAAACTTCTCCCACCCCCTAACCGAGACCATGCTCGTCCAGCTCAACGCCCTGGCCCAGGAGCCTATCACCCAGGTAGTGGATGCGCCGGCGCACTTCGACGCCGGCCAGCCCTTCACCCCCCAGGCCCTGGCGCTGGTGGAGGGGGCGCTGCAGAGCGGCGGGCTGACCGGCAAGGATCTGCAGACCCGGCCGGTGCTGGTCAACCCGCCCTCGCTGAATTTTATCACCGCTCTGCTGCTGGCCGAGCTGCACGGGCGCACCGGCTACTTCCCGGCGGTGGTGCGCATCCGCCCGGTGGCGGGCAGTGTGCCGCCGCGCTTCGAGGTGGCGGAGATTCTCAACTTACAGGCAGTGCGCGAGGCGGCTCGCGCCCGACGCTGATTTCGCGGAGAGATGATATATGCGACAATGGTGGATTGATCATATCAGCGCGCCGGTAAGCCGCACGCTGCGCAGTGTGCCGTTGATTGGCTTTATTATCAGCGCGGTGCTGGTGGCTTATGTGGTGAATATTGCTTCAGCCATCATCATCGACGCGGGAGGCCCCTGGTGGGCCCTGGCCGTGTTGTTGATGCTGTTGGCTCTGACCGTTACCTTTATCTATATTTATGACCTGCGGGAACAAAGGCGGCGACGCCGGGACAGCACCCTGACCTTTATAGAGTATCCCAATCCCCCCAAGCACAGGGGGCTGATTTTCCTTTTTTCGAATGAAGATCCATTACGGGAGGCGGTGCGCTATCACAGCCCGGTGCTGCAGTATTACTGGCTGGTGATTACCCCGGAATATCGGCAAAAGGCGAACATCGCCATGCAAAAGATTGAGACGGAGTTCCCGGCGGTGCTGCCACGGGAATGTCCTCTGGCTAACCTTTATGATGCCCAGAGCTGCTACCGGATTGTAAAAAGCGTTTTTGAGCATGAAGCGGTAGCGGTGGAGATACCCCCTGGGGAGATCATTGCCGATATTACCGGCGGCACCAAGCCCATGAGCATGGGTATGATCCTGGCCTGCCTGGAAGGAGATGAGGAACACCCGGACGGTTTCCACCTGGAGCACATACCCACCCGTTTTGAGGATGGCAAACCCTCACATCCGCTGCCGCCTATTGAAATTCGCGTCACGACTCGATCTCACACTGAACCGGGTGTATAATGCCGGAAATCCGGCGGGTTCGAGGATTACCCTATGCCCTCTTCAGCCGCACCTCGCTCTGAAGTTTTGATCGCTACCCTGGGGACCGAGGCCCCGGTGGTAATGGTAAAATCCGGGGATAACCATAATGAGGGATCAACTGCATCCGCCAAATTCAGGGCGCCTTGTAATACCTGCCACCCTGGCAATGTCAGGCGAAAGATGTGGTGGCCTGGATTTCCGTCGGCCAGCAGAATGCCCCACCAGGAAAGGGGCCCTGAAAACCAGCATCCAGTAAGGTCCGGGCGGCGTCGTCGCGTCCTTGCTCCTGCTCCCACCAGGGGGTGAAATTCCATAAGGCTGGCTGCGCCGCGGCCAGGGCGGCGGCAAATTCAGCCGGGTGGATAATATTGGCGGGAGTATAAGCCGCCAGAGATGATAGAAGATGTTGCAGGAGTGGCTGAAAATCGGGTGGTGACGGGGAAGTGGAGGGCAACGGACCCAACAGCCGGTAGAGGCGCGACAGAGAGGGCTGGCGCAGGGCGCCACTCTGCCAGGATTGCCAGAGGTGGAGGAAACGCGCTGCGGGCGGGGCGTCCAGCCAGGTCCAGGCTTGAGACGAAGGGACTAAGCGGCCCTGCACCATTTCCACCAGGCCGGCGCTTTCGGCCAGGAAATGGATAAAGCGTGAGCGGCGGCTCTGCAATTCCGAGCGAACCCCCGCCAGGTCGTCCGGGACGGCCAGGCGGGGGTTTAGGTCTTGCCAAGACTTTGCTGGCGAATTCGGCCGGGCATAAGTGGTCATTCAGAGTTAATCTGGTATCATAGGGAGGACGACGGAGTTTTTCCCTGACAAATTTTACCCTGCGTGTTAAGTAGTTGATCACATAGGAGATCAGCATGTCTCTC
>SHYO01000012.1 GCA_009692745.1 Chloroflexota bacterium | reverse complement strand
CGTGGACCGCACGACACTGCACAGCAACGTCATCATCTGCCAAGTAGGTTCGTTCATTGGATCGGCCCTCCAGCATGGATTCGAAAGTACAGCCAGTTTACACCATGTTGCCCACCCCGGCAAAGCTTAACTTAGCGGAAAGTAGAGGGAATGGTTTTTCAAGAAAATGGTAGGATAGTATTGCTATGACAAATGTTAAAGTACCTCCAATGGCTAATACAACGGGTCCCCACCAGTGTAACTGTTTCATCACAAAAAATATTGGAAAATGCCAAAGATAGAGACCATATGAAATCTTCCCTATTCCCACTAATAATGGAATTTCTAGTATGTTACGGAGTGTACTTCTATAGGGTGAGGTTAAATTTAGAATGATAAACATGGTGAATACTGCAGTAAGGACAAAGACAACATAAGGCGTAGAAGAATTCTCCCAAACCGAAACCTTAATAAGGATTAGTAGGCCAAACATCGAAGCCAAAGCTGTATAATTCGTAAATGCGGGCATCCATCGGCCTGATGGAAGAAGATTGGACGAAAAGATGACGCCCAATGCACATCCTATCAATAAGGAGTCCAATCTCGTATCGAGACCAAAATAGAGTCGCCAAGACGAAGCTCCGGTACTTAACATTTGGACCCGATGTAAAAAGGACAAAAAGGCTGCAGAAAGTAGAATGGCTACTATCCAACACCTTGAAGGAATAAGACGGAGGATGAAGAGCAGAGTCAGAGGCCAGAGGATATAAAATTGTTCTTCTATTGATAAGGACCAGGCATGCCCTAACATTTGGGGACGTCCCAAGCCAAGTGCCAATGTCCAGTTTGAAGCATAAAACAACACTATGAATGCATCCAATAAATTGTCTGGCACCGATTGGTTTGTTATTTTTTCCAAGAAAAGAAAACTGGTAAGGACATACACAAGCAGTAGGGCGACTAGGGCGGGGAGTAGTCTGAGTGCCCGTCGAGCATAGAAATTTTTAAAATCAATGTTTTCTGATCGGTCCCATTCACGAATGAGAAGTGCTGTAATTAAGAAGCCACTTAATGTGAAGAAAATATCGACACCAATAAATCCTCCGCTCAGCACTGAAGCTATTGCGTGGTAAACCAATACACTCAGAATTGCAAAAGCTCTAAGCCCGTCAAGAGCTGGTATATAACCGGATTTGTATGGATCAGCAGCGACTGAAGTTCTTAACGTGAATAGATTGCGATCAATTATTTTCACCGATTCCTCCAGGAAACGGGGTTGTGTTTGTGAAGCGATCAGTTTGCATGGTTTGGTAGGAAATCTGACGATCTGGCCAAACATTTCTGAATACCGACATTCTCTTAAAAGAATTCGAAGTGCTTTAACCCCCGCCGGTCAGTGTCGACCTTGCGCAGGGCGATAAAAGGACTCATCAGACCGCACCTTTTATCGATTCCACGCAGGTCCCCGCCAAAAGCCCGGCTGATCGGTTCCCGGAATCCCGGAATCTGGCTGATCGCATTGAGACCAACACTGCACAACGCTGCGAAGATATCATAGGTCTGGCGTCGTCGCGAGGCTTGACCTGAATTTGCCGGTAATGTTTTATACACCTGATAAGGTAGGTTCATCACAATGAAGCGGAGCACTCTGCGGATAGAGGGCCAGTCGGCATCATCAAAGAGCACCACGCCGCCTGGGTTGAGCATTTTATCGATATGGAAAAAATCGACCAGCACATAATCAAAGGTGTGACGCCCGTCTATGAAAGCAAAATCTACTCGCACACCTTTGGCCTCTATTTGGGGCAAGACCCGATATGAGAAATCCTCATAAAATTCAATGCGATCAGCGTGTCCGGCTTGCTGTAGATGCTGCAATCCCCGGCCTTCCCAATGGTTAGTCTGGTAAGGATCTATCACGATATGACAGCTTCCTGGTGGCAGAACCTCACAAATCGCCAATGCGGAAGTGCCATAAGCCAGGCCGACCTCCAAAGACTGACGGGGCCTTAGCTCTGTCACAAGCTCCATTAGGAGCTCTACTTTTTGCGGAGAAATACCACTACAAGTCCCGGATCTTACTATGGGATTGCTCAGCAAGTGCTGTAGCACTGGATTCATAGGTACCCCTTTGATCAGTAGGCATGCCTTATAGAACGGTTGGCTTCTCTAATGGAGTACGGGTGTAAACTTCATCCCAGGCGCGGTAAACCTGGCGCCAATCGTAATGTTCCTCGACGGTGCGACGGCCGGCCTGGCTAAGGCTGGCGGCAAGGGACTGGTCGGAGAGTAGGCGAGCTACGGCTGCAGCGAAATCGGCCGGGGTATCGGCAAGTAAGATATTTTCACCGGAGCGATATTCCAGCCCCTCGGCGCCAATGGTGGTGGAGACTATGGGCAGACCACGCGCCCAGGCCTCTAGGATTTTGACGCGCATGCCCCCTCCCGCGTGCAGGGGGACGATAAAGATAGCAGATTCACGCCAGGGTTGGCTAATATCTGCCATATAGCCGGGAGCGGTGATCCGGGGGAGATGGTGGAGCTCGGCGGGGGGATTACGGCCGATGACTTGCCAGGTAACGCCGGAATTTTGAGAGGCAACCAGGGGCCAGACATGCTGGCCGAACCAACGGACCCCGGCCGCATTAGGTGGCCAGTGCATACCACCGATGAATAGCAGCGAACGAGCGGCGGGTGAGGGTGGTAGAAAGGGAAGCTCACTGGGATCGACACAGATGGGTATGATGGAAGAGGCGGATAGGGCCGCCTGGCGGTAGGGCGGCAGGTTTTCCAGGGCTTGGCGATCTTCTGCAGTGACCCAAATAACCCGGTTGAAGCGAGCACAAACGCGGGCTTCATAGCGGGCCAGCAGGCGGGCTTCGCGCTGCAGAAACATTTTTTTAATAGGTTGGGCCTCCCCCTGGGCCAGGCGCTGAGGCACCTGGAAGACGGCGTTGTGCTGGTCAAGAATCAGGCGCCGGTCTGACCCAGGAGAGGATCGCTCATTGGCCAGAAGAGCGTAAGGCGCCATCCAGAGTTGGTCGGCATGCACCGCATCGATGGGAATAGAGTCTGCCAGGAGGCGGCGCAGAGTGGCGACCATGGAAGGAATCCAGTCACGGGTGATGAGGAAAGGATCTCCATGTCTTGTTGCCAGACTGCGGACCAGAGCCAGACCGTCATTGAGGCGGGAACGGTGTATAGGTATAGTGATAACCTGCTTGCAGTATTTTCGCAGGTGGGCGACGGCATATGGCGGATCACCGGGGCGGATGAAGGTAACCAGGGTGACATTGTGGCGCGCCGCCAGGTAGCGCAGGACATAGTAGGCGCGCATTTTAGGCCCTGCATCCAAAGGGTAGGGTAAAACCTGGGTGAGAAAGAGAATATGCAAGGATACCTTCTCGTAACGGTAGTTTGATTACCTGCTGGAAACAGGCTTGCGGCCCTGGATATAAATAGTCTCGCCGCGTCCAAGGGCATCCTGAATCAAGGAAAAAGGTGCAAAGATCGACTTTGCCAGGATGGACCATTCTGGCTCGATATGATAGTGCTCTTTGAGAGGATTAAACCAGCGGCGGGCGCGGGTACGATACATCAGTGTATGGGGCAGGAAGTTTGTCGGTGATTTATGCCACAATTTTTCTACCCGGAACCCCGCCTTTTCAAAAATTGCCATTAAGGTATTGGGGGGAAAGTAGTAAAGATGTTCTGGCGGAATGTAATTGTACCAATTTTGGCCGAATAGCTGGCTTTGCAGGCTGGCGAAATTGGGGCAGTGAGCAATGATTTCGCCGCCAGGTTTGAGCAGACGAAAAGCTTCGCGTAGGTTCCCTAAGGGATCGGCGGTATGATCCAAGACGGAACTGAAATTGATAATGTCAAAGGATTCAACCGGATATCCGGCCTGCTGTAGATCGCCATGGAAAACATCTAAGCCAGCCTGGCGTGCCTCAATGACTGCCCCGGTATCAATTTCATTGCCATAACACTCCCAACCTAATTCGCGCAACCAGAGCAGGTAGGTGCCATTGCCACAACCAACGTCCAACACGCGGCGCTGGCCTTGCCGGGGTGGAGGGATGCGCATCTGGTAGCGCAGCAGCCAGGCGATGAGTTTCTTAGACCAGGATTGCCAGGACTGAAAGCGATGGGGCAGTGGCAAGTCGTAGATTTCACTGGCAACCATGCGCTTGAGATCCGCGCGCAGAGTGGGACGCCGGGTTACCGCCTCTCTGTGAGCATAATAGTCGGCCGGGTAAAGCTCCATGATTTGGGCCATCTCTGGGATAGGGTAGACGAAGGCCAGGCCACACCGGTTACACGTCAAGATAGACCATTGCGGGTTCTGACCGTTGACAGTGTAGTCTGATGCGCCACAAATGAGACAGGTTGCCAGTTTTGTAGTAGTCACGGGTATGGGTTACCGGAAAGTTGGGCGTTCAGTGCGCTCAAAATAGAAATGGTTATTGGGCGATGCCATTGCTATGGATCGCTGCCACAGTTTCCCGGTAAACCTCTAATGTCATCCTGGCGGTGTGCTGCCAGGAAAATTGGCGGGCACGGTGTAGTCCTGACTCGGATAGGTTGGCGCGGATATCAGGGGTGCCCAGGAGATCGGCCAAAGCCTGAGAAAAAGCGGGCTCATCACGGGGATCGGCCAGGCACGCAGCAGTTCCGGCTACTTCTGGAATGGAAGTCAGATTGCTGGCTAATACAGGAGTACCGCAGGCCATGGCTTCCAGGACCGGTAGACCAAACCCTTCGTACAAAGAAGTAAAAACGAATAGGGTGGCAGCATTATATAGCAAGACCAGATCCTTGTCAGGAACATGGGAGAGAAAGCGAACGCAGTTGGCTAGGCCCAGCCTGTTCGTCTCTTCCGTGATGCTGGTCTGGAGCAGAGCATGGGTCCAGACGATAACCAGGGGATATTTTTCCCGGATGGTGACCGGTAGGCGGGCGTAGATGCGCAGCAGACCGGTCGCATTTTTACGCGGGGAAGCCGAGACCAGGGCCAGGATAAAGGCTGGCGGCAGGTGATATTGGGCCAACTGTTGCCGGATGGTTGTAGGATCGTGAATAGGCCGATAGAGATCGGCAGGGGCGTTAGGCACAACCCTAATTTGGCGATCAGGGACAGCGAGCACGCGCATGATGTCCCGTTTGGAATAATCAGAAACGGTAATAATGGCTTGCGCGCGTCGGGCAACCAGGCGCTGTATTTGCCGGTTGTAGAGAGACATGAGGAAGCGCCGGGCATTTTCGCGGGGCGAACGGCCGGCCTGGTGCAGTTCTAGAAACTCAATAGCGTCATGAATCGTGACGACCAGTGGGATGCGGGGGTAAAGCGAACCTGTAGCACAAGGGAAATGGACGAGATCGGGATGGGTGCTGCGGATATGGAGGGGGATGCTGATCTGTTCGCGGAAAGGCATACCAATCCAGGGAGCAGGAACCTCAATGATTCGCAGCGAGGCGTTGGCGTTCGCCGGCAGCATGACCCCATTCATAGGACGGTCAAGGTAGATAGTGTAGGTGGCCTGGCGATCCTCGACGAGCAAGGCTCGAATCAGGTTCGTGGTATAAGTCTTAAAGCCGCCCGGTTGTGGGTGGGACATGGACCGGGCATCAATCGCAATATGCATCGGGGAGGGTCCTTAAAGAGGACAAATCGCCAATTTGTGCAACATGTGGCGCATAGGTGAGCATCAGAGGGTTGACCATGCGGTATTCCAGTAGGTACGCCAGTATTTGTCTGATCTTGGCATGTGCAAAGGCGCCGGCAGGTGGGTGATGATGAAAAATGAGCCGGCTTTCATGAGATTGGTGGCTCTAATCAGATTGACCAGGATGGCTGTGGCTATAGGGCCGTAATGTTTGCGAAAGAATAGTACTTTGCCGCGTTGTAGCTGGAGATATTTCCACGCGGGAACGCGCAGGGCGCTCTGTCCTCCCAGGTGGATGATACGGGCATCAGGCTGGTAGATGACTTCCCATCCATGCTGGCGGATGCGGTAGCACCAATCGACCTCCTCACCGTACATAATAAAAGACTCGTCAAGTAGGCCAACCTGGTCGATGCAGGCGCGGCGGATCATAAAGCAGGCGCCACCTACCCAATCGACGGCCCGTAATTGGCGGCTATCTGTTAATTCGTAGCTGGGATAGCTGCGACTCAGGAGGCGCGGCGCCACGCCCAGGAGATGAATTATCTCGGTGAATAGGTTTGGAAAATCATTGAAAGAGGCCTGGAAAGTGGCGTTGGCATTGATGAGCATGGGACCGCAAACGCCAGCCTGGGGATGGGTTTGCATACAATCTAGCAGCATCTGAACAGCATGGGGCGTGACGATAGTGTCGCTGTTCAGTAGGAGAATATAGCGACCCTGACTGGCACGAATGGCCTGATTGTTGGCGCGGGCGAAGCCCAGGTTCTGCGAATTCTCTAATATCCGGACCTGGGGAAACTGGGTTTTCACCATCTCGGGACTGCCATCTGATGAGGCGTTGTCAACTACAATTACCTCAAAGGAAGCAGCAGGTCTTGGGTTATAGACGGAGGCCAGGCATTTGGCCAGGAGATCCCGTGTATTCCATGAGATGATAATGATGGAGAGAGAGAGACCTAAATTACTAGTTCTCACGGGATTTGTCTGTCTTCGATATCTGTTTGAGGGCTACCAGGCCACCCAGGAAGAACCAGGCGAGGAAACTGGCGCGAAAGCCATTGAGACCGATATTGTAGACGAAGGGCAGGAACCAATCGCCGAGCATACCGGCCGCCAGGGTACCGGCCAGCCCCCCCAGACACGCGTTAGCATAGCCCCGGGCAAAGCCGTCCGAGGTGGCAATTCTCAGCTCCCAGGCCTCACGGCCGATGGATAGGGCGAACCAGAGGAACATCGCCAGGCCAAGCAGCCCCGTCTGGGCAATCAGGTCAATGTAGTTATTATGAGAGTTAAAACGGACATAGTAGCCCAGGATGGGGAATTGCTGGACGTAATAATAGTAATTAGCTGGACCCAGGCCCAAGAGAGGGCTTTTGGATGCTACTTCCAGAACGATTTGCCAGGCGGCCTGGCGGGCTTGCCATTGGAAGAAATCGCCGCGCGCGTTCCCGGTGACGATGCTGAGAACATCGGAAATACGTATGATGAAGGCAGATCCTCCCGCGATCCCGCCCAGGGCACCAGGAAGAGGGAACCGTAGGGCGAAGACGATACCAAAAGCGATAAGAGAGGGGAACCAGCCGGAAGCCCAATCCTTAATCTGGACCCAGGCTACAATGAGAGTGGCGACCGCTAGTAAACCTAAAGCCAGGCGCCAGGGCAAGGAAAGTTTATGATTGAAGAAAGCCTGGCCGGCAGCTAGAGCCACCAACCAGATCCAGAAGATGCTCCCATCAACACCACGTTGATACACACGGAAGATCGAAGCGCCAAGGAAAGGAAAGGCGCGCCCGGCGATGTAAATTGCCCCCAGGATAAGAAAGAGCCAGGTAAGGCGTTGCAGCCAGATCTGCTGGCGGATCTGATGGGCGACCAGCAGAAAGGCCATCGCAGAAAGCAAAAAGATCCCGAGTCCACCTAACTGGGCGGTAAGGGGGGCTCTTTGGCCAAAGAGCAGCCAGGGCAGTTGGCCGAAGGCAAAGGAAAGTATGGCGGTCATCGCGAGGGCCAGCAAGGGAAACATGGCGCGGGAAGGGGCCAGGCGTACATCGTGATGCAAAACCATGTGCAGGAGCCATAAGCCCAACAGGACTGGCAGCAAGATAATAACAATATTAATCGGCGTCTGGCTTCCGGTACCTACACTGAAGGGAATGAGGAATGCACCTAATAGCAGGGTGACCAAACCGAGCATGGGTTTATGTAGGAAGACTAATGCGGCGCTTGTGCCGATCAGTAATATGATCTGTTCTATGGATGCTTGGGGCCCGGCAATGGCAGATAGTAAGAGGACTGCCAGGATAATAGCAGGTTTGACCAGAGAATCGAGCGAAAGGCCTGTGACTTGTTTTATGGTTGTTAACATAGAGCGCTGCTCCAGGTACGCCCGACGGAGGCCACCAAGGCGTTAAAACGGTCTCCGATGAGGCGCCAGTCATATTGGTCTTCGACCAGACGGCGGCCATTTTGGGAGAGGCGCTGCCGCAACTGAGGATCACGGAGCAGGCGAATAGTTTGGTCGGCAAATTGGGCCGGATCATCGGCAATTAAGATCTGCATCTCTGGAGTGACATCTAGCCCTTCGGCGCCTTTGGAGGTGGAAATTACCGGAGTGCCCAGGGCCATGGCTTCCAGGATTTTGAGCCGGGTGCCGCCGCCGACGCGTAGCGGTACGATGCAGGCCCAGGCGGCAGAAACGGCCGGCCGGATGTCCGGCAGGTATCCGGTGAAAATTACGCCGGGTGTGACAGCCAGGCGGGGCAGGAGCACGCCATCGGTGCTACCGGTAATATCCAGGCGCACCGTTGGCTCCTGGGCCAGAATAAGGGGCCAGATATCGTTCAGGAAGAAAGCCATAGCATCATAGTTGGCACGATAGGTCAATGCACCATTGAAAACCAGCTTCTGCGGTTGTGCTTCTGCAACGCCGGGTCTCAACCGATCAACATCTACACCATTAGGTACAACGAAGATACTATTATACCCGGGAATGGCGTTTTGCAAATTGGCTTTTTCCAGCTCTGAAACGACAGTAACCGCAGCAAAGCGTTTCGTAGTAGCAGCAATATAGCGGCGATTTTTCCCCCAGGTTAGCCATCTTTGAAAACGTGCCAGTTTGTTGCCGGCATGTCTATAGGCTTCCCGCAGGATCGAAAGTTCGACTTCTTCCAGAATAGCCGGAGGCGATGCTGAAGAGAAGATATAGGGCGCCGTAGCTAGTTGGGAAGCGATAACCAAATGGTAACTGCCGCGCTCTATCTCTTGCCGGACCAGGGTCGCCATCTCACGGCTATAAGTATCTACCACTGAACGGGGGCGGGAGCTAAAAAAGCCTGCCAGGGCACGGAGACCCAGGGGATTGAAGGTTGCCTGTGGGACAATTCCGCCTATATGGCAGTACGCAACTAAGGCGCCGGTATCCGGCGGCATGGTCTCGCTGGTAAAACTCAGCAAGGTGACTTCATGCTGTAGGGACAAAGCCCGCAGCAGGTTATAAATCCGGATCTTCGAACCGTTATCAGGAGGCCAGGGAAACCAGGACGAAAGAAATAAAATACGCATGATATATTTAGCTAAAATGCGCTTCCGAAGCAAAGGCTTTTATATCCATGTCAAGACCTTCCATAAGATCTGCTTCGATCTCGTCTATCATGCGGCGAATGGTGAATTGCTGCCTGATGGCTGCTTGCCCGGCGGCAACCAAAGTCTGGTACAGGCCGGGGTCGTGAGCGAGCCGGCTGATCTGCGCGGCCAATCCGGCGGCATCATCAACGGCGAAAGTTAGTCCGGTTTGTCCTTCTTTCAGCAGCTCTTTAGTGCCGCCAATAGTCGTACCTATGACCACCAGGCCACAGGCCATGGCTTCCTGAACCATACGAGGCATAGCCTCATCCCTAGAGGGGAAAAGTAAAACGTCATGGGTCCTCAGCAAGGCGGGGATTTGCTCTCGAGAAACAGCCGGCTGGAAGGAAATACCGGGTTCCAGGTCATATGCATGCACCCGGGTTTTCAGTCGTGAGATGAAGTATGCAGGACCATCTCCGACGAATGTTAAAGAATAGGAGGGCATAGCGTAGTGGGCTTTTAATATTCGCATGGCCTCTACGATGGTATAGACCCCTTTATCATAGGTAAGGCGCCCGGCATACAGTAGCCGGATTGGCGAACCTAAACCGGACGCATTACTGGTCTGATGAGAAAAAGTATCTAAATCTATGCCATTATATATCACCCTAGCGCGCATTGGGCGGATAGGTGACCGGTATATAGCATCAAGAACAGCGTGGCTGACGCATTGTAGCCAGGAGAAGCGCAAGGGGAAAGGTTTCCCTTCGGTTTTGAGCTGGCGTAGCGCCAGCCAGGCCGCCGGTTGCTTGATCAGCAATTTTAACGGATGGTAAGAGCGGCGTTGCCAGTAGGCGGTAAAAGTATCGGGCAGAGTGGGCCAGTAGCCTGCCAGGTAGTAGACTACCGGCAGATCAAGGTTTTCCACATGCCAGAGTAGTCTGCGAGGCAGGTTGCGCGCACTCCAAATGTATAGCAAGTCAGGCTGGAAGCGGGCTATAGTCTTGTTAACTAGGTGTATGTTGTGTTCCTCGCGCTCCAGACGGTTCTGCCAGAATTGGCGGAGGGTGCTGCCACGGCGCTCATCAACCTCCAGGAAGAGGTCGCGGGTGATATGCGGCTCGGATGGACCCGTATCAGTACCTGTGAGGACGTGAGTCTGATGCCCCCGATCCATAAGATTGTGGTTGACTTCCTGGCAGAGTTGTTCATAGCCTCCCTGAGAGGTAGGGGGATAGCCCTCCGATATAAATAACAGCCTGAGCTTTGAAATCGGCAATGTGGTATCTTTCAGCGAATGATGGAATTGATTCATGAAAGCTCAACAGGCCGAACCGCTAACCTCATACAGAAAGGCCTCTATTTTATCAACCATACGGTCGATGTGCAGGTTTTCCAGGGCCCACACCTGGCCGGATTGGGACAGATGCCGGCATAGATCAGGATTGTCCAACAGGCGCTGGATGTGAAGCGCTAAAGTATGGGCATCTTCGGGTGCGAAAGCTAAACCGGTCCTCTCAGGAAAAATAAAGTCAGCGGTGCCACCGATGCGAGTACTGAGGACTATCATACCAGAGGCCATGGCTTCTGCGGCAATCCGGCCGAAGGTCTCGTGGTGAGTTGGAAAGAGTAACGCATCATACCGGGCCAGCAAGGCCGGCATCTCTTCCCTGGATTTCCAGGGAACAAAAGAGATAATGGGATCCAGGCCGGCCTGTGTAACCTGGGAACGCAGCTTTTTTTCATAGTGCGGCTGACCCTGACCGACAATAGTAAGGGTGACCTGTCCACCGGCCTGGATAACCTGGCTCACTGCTTTGATGGCGGTATGCACACCCTTATCGTAGACTAGAGAACCGGCGTAGAGTAACTTCAGGCGATGATCTTCGAAACAACGACCGGCGGCGGCCTGGGCAAAAAGGCCGGCATGGATGCCACCGTTGATGACCGGTGCATCAGGCATGGGGAGTCCATGGCGGGCGAATTCAGCCTTGAGCCAGTCGCTGATGAAATGGGCATGGTTGAGGCGCAAGGGGTGGGGATGGCCCTCCCATCTTAAGATGGAGAGAGCTATAACCCTAAGCATTGACCTGACAAAGCGAGCCGCGGGGCGGCGGGCAGGGAGCTGCCAATAGAGTTGGTGGGAACTGGGGAGATAGGGCCAATCCCCCTCAAAAGCATAGACGACTCTCCCCGGTTTTAGTTTTTCGGAGGACCAGGCCAAGGAACGGGGAAGATTCCACATGCCCCAGATATAGATCAGGTCGGGGTTGAATTCACCAACTAATTGGCGGAGGAGTTTCAGGTTCAGCCGTTCCTCCCATGGCCGGGTAGTAAAGAAACGAAATGGGCTGTACCGGTAGATGTCGCTTTCGAGATACAGGCGGCGAAGAACGCCGTCGGGGTAAGGCCGATATTGCAGACCGAAGCGACTGGTTAGAACCCGCACCGTGTGGCTCCGGGCTATTAACTCTTGAACGACTTCAGCACACCGCTGTTCATATCCGCCCAAGTCGTGAGGCGGGTAGAGATTAGAAAGAACGAGTATACGCATGGGATGAGAAAGAGCGCCGCCAACGGGTAACCTTATTTAACAAGGTGGATCCCAGGAATGTTTTTAACAGAGTAGTAGTCAGGGCCGGCCTGAGCAGCAACCGCAAATTCAGGCGGGCGGCCTGCGCCAGGTGCTTCCGGCACAGGGGAAGGTCGCGCTGGCCGTAGGCCAGCAAGCCGAGGGCCCAGTAAGCGTTAGCGTAGGCGACCGTTTCGCGGCTGGATAGAGACGGAGCAATTACTGGACTATGAAAGATGCGGTTTAGGATAGTTAGAAGGGTGTCGCTGGATTTTGTCAAGTCTATAGTTCTATAGTCGCCACGGGTGCCCCGGGGTTGCCCGGCGAGACTCAACTCATAAAAGGTATCCAACCGGCTGCAGATCTGAGGATCTGTAAGAAATGCCTGCTCAATATATTGGGCGGCCATCTGTGACTGGTTTACCTGGAGGAATCTAACTCCCGTCCAGAAATAGTAGCCGCGATAGGCATCGCGCTTAAGAGAGGTCCAGAGGTAAGGGTCGCCACTCGGGGAGCCAAAATGATGTTGGAAGAGGCGCAGATTGTCCTGAGCCATGTGGCTGGGATTGGATGATATGGATGATAGGCTGTGCGGATCTACCCTTACCAGCACAAGAATGTCCGATATGCCGATAACAGGCCCCTGGCTAGGAAGCCGTAAGAGCAAATCAGTATCTTCGGTGCCGTGGAATTGGGAATTGAAGCCACCAATGCGTTCCAATACGCTTTTGCGGATGAGCACAGAATCTATCGCTATAAAGTTACCGGCCACAATGGTACTGTAGAATGCCGCCGGATCAACTACCTGCGTGCTATGTTGGAAAAGGAGGTTGTTTTGCGGGTCGATATATTGGTAGCCGCAGTATGCAGCGGCGGCGGCAGGGTGGCGCTCCAGGAGCGAGACCAGCCTGTCCAGGTACCCAGGTTTCCAGAGATCGTCAGCGTCCAGGAAGACGATATATTTACCTTGCGAAAGATGTAGGGCGTGGTTGCGGGCGGCAGAAACACCTTGATTTTTCTGATAAACATATTGCACATCGCCACCGCAGGCTTGCACCACTGCGGCGGTATCATCAGTAGAGCCATCGTCAATAACAATGATTTCAACATCGGGGTATGATTGGGCCTGGGCGCTGCCGATAGTTTGGGCAATGTAGTGGCTGCCGTTGTATACAGGTATGGCGACAGTGACCAGGCTACTCATGTGGTTACCTTTTTCTTGCTAAAATTGACGCGCAGGAGAGAGCGGAGGAAAATAGCCACGACACCCCGGTTGCGAATGTAGCCGGGGCGGCGTTTGATGCCGGACCAGATGAGTCCGGGAACTACATCAAATTGTTGTTCCCAATATTTCTCGAAGGCGTAGGCGATATCGAATTCTGCCAACTCAGAATTGATCTGGCTGGGAGCTAGCAGGCCGAGTTTGACGCGAATTTTTACATCGTTGCGAGCAAGGGCGACCCAGGAATATTGGCCAGTAAGAGAGTGGGGATGGAGACGCCAATAAAACAACGGCTGGTGAATGTGTAAAGAACGAAAGTGCTTGGCTATGCGCCAGCGGTAATCAGAGTCTTGCGTGGGATACGTGTCAATATCATGTTCGCCAACGACTTCTCGTACTTGCCGGCGGATCAGGAAACAGACGCCAGCGGGATCACCTTTGGCCTTGAGAAATTCCTCGGGCTCGCGCTGTTTAATTATCTTTTGCACGGCGCCGGCTGCGTCGATTTGCCAGAAATCGGCATAGACCTGGCCGATTTCGGGATGGTCTATCAAGTGGGAAAGCATAATCTCGATAGCCCGGGGATGATAGATGGAGTCGGCCTGCATCCAGGTGAGGTACTCGCCTCGGGCATGACTGAGGCCCAGGTTAAGGGCGCCGGGTAGTTTGCCGGCATTATTTGCCTGGTGGATCAAGTGAATGCGGGGATCGGTATAGGTAGCCACAATATCCAGAGTACCATCGGTGGAATTACCATCTACTACGATGAGTTCAAAATGGGGATAGGTTTGACTTAGGCAACTGTCAATGGATTCCCTTAGAAAAGGGGCTGCATTCAGGGTTGTAAGGATGATGCTTACAAGCGGATTATTCATCATGATGACCTTATTTGATACCGTTGTGGACTAGCCTGTATCCCAGAGCGCGCAAGAGGATAGACCAGGAGCCGCGATTTAATAACCAGGATGGATCCTGGCGAGCAATTGTAAACCATTTATTCTGGACAGATTGACAATCGTGTTTATGGGCGGCGGCGTAGAATTCCGCTTTGGCTATGCCAACAAATATATACCGGCGGTTAGCGGGGGAAAGGGAAATTTCTGAGGGAAGATGCGAGAGAATTTCTTCCAGAAATGTAGCTTTATCGAAGACACGAATATTCTGTCGCCAATTTAATATGGTGTTTAGAAAACGTCGATTATCCTGCGCTTGAAGAGATGGATCGAAGTCCAAAGCTATCCGTACACTGGCTTGGGCTTCCTTAAGTTGGCCTACGGCGTAAAGTTGGCCAGCCTCGGTCAGACAAATCTGTGCATAAAGCTCGTTCCGCCGAGCCCGAATGTGAGCTGGGATGTCAGACCTGGAGAAAAGCTTATCGAGAACAGCGAAGAAGGTATCATAGTGTTTCTTCACATTAATTGTTGAATTGGAGCTATGTATGCGGTATTGGCATACGATAGAACGCTCCCAAACCATGGGGCATCCCGCTAGGCTTAACCGGTACCATAAATCCATATCTTCCGGTCCGCTAAATTGAGGGTCAAACCCGCCGACTTTGTCGAACCAGCTACGACGCAGCAGGACGGCGTGGATAACTGTTAAACTACGGAATAAAATGGATTCCAAATCCAGGGAGGGATTATATAACCAGGCCCGGATCTCCCTGAGGATGGTATTATTTTCATTGATATATTGATATCCACCAGCTACCAGACCTACATTGGGGTAATGGTCCAGTATGGCGGATTGTTTTGCCAGCTTATGTGGTAGCAACAGATCATCACCATCCAAGAAAACAAGGTACTCTCCGCTGGACGCGGTCACACCTCTATTCCTGGCGACAGAGCGCTCTTGATTTTTTTGATAGATATACTTTATTTTGTCCAAATAAGGCATCAAGCATTGGTGGATATCGTCCGTAGAGCCGTCATCTACGACAATGATTTCGTAGTCAGTGTACGTTTGGGCCAGAACGCTCTCAATAGTTTGGGCAATGAAGCGGCTGCTGTTATATACGGGAATTATAACACTGATCTTCGCCATGGAATATTAAGGACTTTATCGATATTTTGGCAATAGGGTATTCAAAGCTATTGCTATGATTCCCCGATTGAAAATCCAGGGAGGATAAAGGCGTAGTCCCTTTACCAGGAAACGCCAGACGGTTTCCGGTTTAGCATTATGATATGCAGCGAAGACGGTGGCGATGTGGCGGCTGGAGAGGGCCTTACGCACCTGCCACTTGCCAAAAGGAATTTGAGGGGGTAGGTTGTGCTCTAGTAAATTATAGTAGCAGTCCTCTCCCAAGAGATAGTAGTTTTTGTCCCAGCCGACCAGCAGATTGACTACAGCACATGGGTTGTTTTCAGCAAGATTGGGGGCCAACCTGATAGCCTCTATGATCTCCTGTTGGGCGGCATCCACGGCACCAGCACCGTAGGCGCGGGCAGCGGCAAAAGCATGGGCCATTGCGTAGGCCTGGCTACGCAGGCCCAAAATCTCAGGGGGGAGATCAGGGCGGCCATAGAGCTTGTCTAATGCGGTGAGATGGCCATCACGCATGGGCTGCCAATTATAAGATATACCTTTATCGTGAATACGGTAACGGCAGACGATATGCGGCAACCAGGAAAATCGGCAGCCTTCCATGAGCAACCGTAGCCAGAGGTCATAATCTTCGACCCACCGCATACTTTCATCGAACAGGCCGATTTTCTCCAGCCAAGACCTACGGATCATGATCGCCGAAGGAATGAGGGGCACAGTTTTGACGCAATTAACGAGATCCAACCCGGGAAAGTGGCGCCAGGGTTCGACAGTTTGACGCGGTTGGCCCCGGGCATCGGTCTCGATCCAGCCCCCGGCCACGCAGCCAATCTCCGGGTGGGCTTCGAGAAATTGGATTTGTCGGGCCAGTTTCTGCGGTAGAAACCAATCATCGGCATCCAGGAAAGCGACATATGTCCCTTGGGCGGCGCGAATACCGGTGTTGCGGGCGCCAGAAATACCTTTGTTGGCTTGCCAAATATAATGGATCCGGCTATCGCTGAATTCGCGGACGGTCTCAGGAGTGTGATCGGTAGAGCCGTCATCTATTATAATGATTTCAAAATCAGAAAATGTCTGGTCTAAGACGCTTTGGATGGCCTCAGCCAAATAGGAGGCGCTATTGTAAGATGGGATAATGACACTAACCTGGGACAACTTAAAACTCCTGACCGGTATTCACATAGCGCATGCCCACGATTTTCTTTCTTTTAACCCCTCGGTCTATTGCTAATTCAGCGCCTGGCACGATAGACAAACCTGAATAAAGCCAGCACCACAATCAGTAAGCCGGCAGGGATTACCCCCACCATGATAGAAAGCCAGGGATTTTCCGAGATATCAGGTGGAGCGGAGATCTGCCCTGCAGATAGGATGGTTGGTGTAGGCGTATGTACTGCCGGAGTGGTAGGTAGAGGGGAGGGCGTCGTCACAGCCGGGGAAGGGGCAGCAGGAAGCTCCCTGGGAGGTGGAGCGATGACAATGGGAGCGCCGGTGGTACGCCCGGTATAGTAAATCTTTTGAAAATCGACTTCGAAGACGACGTGAAGGAAGTTCCCCTGACTAACTGTAATACGCGGATATTCAATGGAACCGGTCAGGGGGGCTTTCAAGTCCCCTGAGATCTTCTGTATGGGTGACCAGGAGCCATTTTCGCGGCGCAGATAATCGATCCCATTAATGGGTGAGATCACATGAATCACATTGGCCGAATCGAAGCGGAAGTCCGAGTAACCGGAGGTGCCGCCTTGCTTAAGAGGGACGATGGTGGTGACATTCGACCAGGTATTACCACCGTCCTGGGAGCGAATGTAATAGCGACCGCCGATCTCTACGGCGCCGTTCCAGACGACATGTACGACATTGTCATCTGATACTCTGATGATGGCTTGAACATTGCTGGCGCCGGCAAATTTTGTGGGGGTGGACCAGTGGGCGCCCCCGTCAGTGGAGCGGGCATAAAAGATGCCCAGGGGCGGCCAGGCGTCAGGGTATTTGAATTCGCTCCATACGACATGGATATTACCGAGGGCGTCAACGGCTATTTGAGTGTAATCTATACCGCTGTTATCAAGAACGGGAGCAGAGACATTGATTGGCGATGACCAAGTCTTCCCAGTATCGGTCGAGAAGGTATAATAAATACCTTTGTTCCCGGAGGCGTCGGGATAGACAATGTAAATGCGCCCGTTGGCGTCGGTGGTAATACCGGCATGCGTCAGGGATAAGCCGATGGATTTAGGAGAGCTCCAGGCGCGGGAATCGGCTGCCAGGCGAGCATCGACATTGCTGTAAAACAGGGTGTTGTTAGGTCCTTGCCAGATCAAGTGGAGTTTGCCAAAGGGACCGGCTGCCACCTCCGGAGCACCGGCCGTACCGCCCCCGGGAGAGATGAGGACGTCCTGGGGTGTAGACCAGGCACCATTCTCAAGGGAAGTATGGTAGATGACCGGCACGGTGTCATTTTCTTGACCTTTCTGGGGGCCTTCAGTCCAGAAAATGTGGACTGTATCGTAGATATCGGTTACGATCACCGGGTCACTGACGCGAAAGTTGCTCTGATATAAGAGTTTAGGTAAAGACCAGGAAGTATCTGGGGACTGAGCAGAGATGGTATCCGGCGTCAGTTGAACCTGGGCAAAGAGAATTATTAAACATAGGACGGCCAAACTACGTCTCATACAGTATCCTTATCAGAACAAATCATGATCCCCAGGACTTTATCCTCTTTATCAGTTTCCAAAATTAGAGGTATTGTGATCGTAGGAATGATAATACGAAACGGTGGGATTGTCAGATTCGACTGCGGTGCTGGGTGAGCCTACGGGGAATTTTCCAACCGGTATAGGCCCATAGAGCGATGCGCAAGAGACCACGGTTACCGATCCAGGTAGGCCGGTAGCGCAAAGCCAGGAGGAAATGGCGCCGGATGATGACACGCTGTCGCATCTGATAACCTTCGAAGCAGCGTACCCCATGATAAATACCCCAAACTTGATGTTGCAAGGCAGGAACGCCGGGATAATTCACCGGCAAAGCGAACAGCAGCTCCTGGATTTGATGGCCGGACCTCACATGACCCGGGGCATCATAGGTTATATGCTCGACAGCAAAAGCAGAATCATGCCGGAGAATTTGATGTTCTGTGATGGCGCTGCAAATATACTTCATACCCTCCAGGGGTATACCGGATTCGTATAATTTAATGCCGGCCAGGAGATAGGCGCGGGCCCGGTCAGCCTGGGTTACCCAACGGATTTCAGGTAAGTGGCGGAGGAGAGCGTAAACGGAAGAGATAGTTATCCTGGCTGCATGTAAGGATGATTGACTGGAGGCATGTACGCGAAACAGATAGAGATCATCCTGTATAGGTTGGAACCGGAAGTGGACAGCAGCACGTAGCCAGTAGTCGTAGTCCACAACATAAACCAGGTCAGGATCAACGGTATAGTCGCCGATCTTTTCATAGACGGTACGGCGGTAGAGGAAGCAAGGACCTATGCAGCAATAGAAGACCAGGCATTCGTAAGGATCAGGTGGCACCAGCCCGATAGGCGTTCCGGCCGCATCGATGAGAGTATGGGCGGTGTAAGTAAAGGATATGTCGGCATGGGCTTCCAAGATGGCAACCATCTGCTGCAGGGCTTGGGGGCGGAAGGCGTTGTCGTCAGAAGTCCAGGTCAGATATGCACCCCGAGCCTGGGCAAAGCCGGTATTGAGAGCAGCAGGTTGTTTCTGATTGGAGGTATGGCGGATTGATCGAATCCGGTTGTCTTGGGATTGCCACCTGGCGATAATCGCCGGTGTATCGTCGGTAGAGGCGTCATCGACGATGATCAATTCCCAATCAGGATATGTCTGGCTGATGCAACTCTGAATAGATTCGTCCAGGTATCGGGAGCCGTTGTAGGTTGCCAGAACGATGGAAACAAGAGAATTGGTGGCCATAGCATGACCCTATTCCGGTAAGTAGCTCAAAACAATTTTCAGTACGGTATCGCTGACGTTTTCCGAGCGATACTCCGCCGGTATGGTCCATTTGTCGCGCTGGTTTAAGACCAGGCGCACACTCTGTAAAATCAGAGCCGGATCCGCGCCGCTGAGAATATTACTGCCACATTCGAGGGTCTCGGGGCGCTCGGTGACGTCGCGGATGGTAACATTGGGCACTTGCATGATACAGGTTTCTTCCTGCACTGTGCCGCTATCGCTGAGAACACATAAGGCATGTCTTTCCAGGGCGACGAAATCAAAGAAGCCGAAGGGGGGCAGAAACCGGATGTGTTGGTGCTCAACGTTTAAACCAAAATCGTGCATTTTGCTCCTGGTACGGGGATGTAAGCTGCAGATGATGGGCAGGCGGTATTCCGCATGTAATAACTCCAGGGAGCGGGTCAGGGCTTGTAGACGCGGCTGAATGTCGACGTTTTCGGCACGATGCATGGTGACCAAAAAGTATTTGCCGGCTGCCAGGTCCAAATCCTGTAAGACGGTGGAGTGGCGGATGGCTGTGTCGAAGTGCCGGATGACTTCCCAAATGGGGTTGCCGATGACATAAATGTTTTGGCCCGCTATGCCTTCTCTTAGAAGGTTGGCACGGCTGCGCTCGGTATAGGGCATGAGAATATCACTGCTATGGTCAATAACGCGACGATTCACCTCTTCGGGAACACGATCATCGAAGCAACGGTTGCCGGCTTCCATATGGTATACCGGGATGCCCAAACGTTTGGCTACGATGGCCGCCAGGCCGCTATTGGTGTCCCCGAGGATGAGTAACCGGTCCGGTTTTTCGGCCTGGAGTACCTTTTCGGTGGCAGCGATAATCTGGCCAATCTGTTCGCCAAAGGAGGCGCCACGGACGCCCAAGTAATGATCGGGCTGCCGGATGCATAGTTGCTCTAGAAAGATATCGCTGAGTCCCGGATCGTAGTTTTGGCCGGTATGGACCAGCACATGGTGGCAAATTTGATCCAGTTTCGGGATAATCAGACTGAGGCGGATGATCTCCGGGCGGGTGCCCAGGATGGTCATAATCTTCATCGCAGAATTTCTGGTTTCAGACTGTCTGGCTCGGATTGCAGTAAATGGTGGTGCTGTAAGAGATCACTGAGTTCCTGGAGCGTCATCAGATTTTCGGCTGAACTATATTCGCGTTCCAAAGAAGGACCTTCCTGGATCTGGGATTTTAATTCTGGAAGAATTGGTTGAATAACATAATAATCTCCCCTTTTTATCGTCCGGTAGGCTTCCTCTTCGGAGACCAGAATTTCATGTACTTTCTCACCGGGGCGAATTCCGGTGATGGTGATCTCGATAGGGCGTTCAGCAATGAGGGCCCGAGCAAGATCGATCATACGAGCCGATGGTACACAGGGTATATAGGTTTCACCCCGTTGTGCGAATCGCAAGGCTGCAAAAACCGTGTCGACAGCCTTTTCCAAGCTGAGGAAAAAGCGGGTCATGGCGGTTTTGGTGATGGTCACGGGGCCCCCCTGGCGAATCTGGTCGAGAAAGAGGGGGATGACCGAGCCACGGGAGGCCAGGACGTTACCGTACCGGATGCAGATGAAACGCGTGGCCGGGCAATCAAGATTGGCTTTGATGAAGAGGCGCTCCTGGATGGCCTTGGTCATACCCATGACATTGACCGGTTTGCAGGCTTTATCGGTAGATATGCCGACGACTGTTTCGATGGGCAGATTGTGCTCCAATATAGCCCTGACGATGTTTTCCGCTCCGCCAATATTGGTCTGGACAGCTTCAAAGGGGAAGTACTCACAGGTGGGCACTTGCTTGAGGGCGGCAGCATTGAAGACAAGATCCACACGTTGTAGCACAGCGCTAATACTGTGAAAGTCGCGTACATCGCCAATGTGGAACTCTAATAGCTGCTCATAATTGCGATAGATGATTTCATCTGTCGCCATTTTGCGGTGCATATATTGCATGCGTAATGCGTGCTGTTTGGCCTCGTCTCTGGAAAAAACGATGAGCTTCTTGAGATCCCCCATTTCGCCCGATAATAAGCGTCGTACCAGAACCTGGCCCAATGATCCGGTCCCGCCTGTGATGAGAACTCTCTTACCCGTTAACATTTTGTCTCCGTAAGTCAGCATAGGGGATATTTATTTCATGCATGCGGCGGATCATGTCTGGCCATGTAGGGGGAATAAATCCGGTGGCTTGCTGGAATCGAGCAGTATCCAGGCTTCTGTCACATGCAAAGGTATCATCAGGTGAAATCTGGGTGTCCAGATGGTAGATTTGATTAACGAGCGAGAGCAAGTCGTACTTATTTATGGGGTCCGAGGCAATTTGCCAGACGCCGTGAAGATCAGGGTACTGCAGGATGATCATCGCTATGATATCTGCCAACGTTTCGGTGGTAAAACCACTAAAGATAGCGTTGGTAAATCCTTTGACAGTTTTCCCTTGCTGGCTAAGAAACCATTCGATCAGACCGTAAGAGCCGGCCAATTCTCTGCCAATCATGGAAGTGCGAATGGTCAAGCAACCAGGATAATCGACCTCTCCCAAATATTTGGTTCTGCCATAAAGGTCGGTGGCGTCGGATTCATCTGCTTCCGTATAATTCCCTTTCTTTCCGGAGAAAACACAATCCGTGCTGATGTGTATCAGACGAATGCCTCCCAACTGGCAAAGTTGCGCCAGTTGATGGGGGAAGAGGGCGTTGATGGCTATGCTGGTGGCCGGGTCGCGGGCCAGGGGTGACTGTTTGATGATACCGATGCAATTCACTACAACCTCGGGTTGAAAGGAGGCCGTAGGTCCCATCAAACTGGTCCAGTTCTCGGCTGTGACTTGCTCAAAAAGATGGGATGGCGCCAACGAGGAATGGGCAGGGTAGGCACTGCGACTGCGGCGGATGGTGACGCCAAGCTCAAACCGGCCAGCCCATTTGTGGCAGAGCATGTGACCCAACATACCGGTGCCACCCAGGATAAGGACTTTCAATGTTGCCTTTCGATCCTATGCAGCTATTTGCATACTGGTTTTGAACCAGCGCATATAGGAGTTCAGGCCGTCTTGGATATTAGTGTCCGGATTAAAACCCAATATCGACCTGGCTTTGCCGATGCCGGCGCGACAGTGCCGGACTTCTCCAGGTCGAGGAGGCGCATATTCGACGGCCGATGCCGTAATCCCGCAGCTCTCTTGTATGAAATGAGCCAGCTCATTAATAGTTATGCTAGTCCCTGATCCTATATTATAGACGCCACTGGTATGAGGGATGGTGGCTGCCAGATAATTTGCCATAGCCACATCTTTGACATGGACAAAGTCGCGGGTTTGTGCGCCATCGCCGTAGATAGTGAGAGGGGCACCGGTTATGAGCCTTTGCGCAAAGATAGGAATGACATTGCCATAGGCATCGTAACGCTGGTTTAGACCATAAACGTTGAAATATCTCAGACAGGATGCGGTGATACCATGGAGCTTGGCGAAGCAAAGGAGGTACTTTTCAGCAGCGAGCTTACTGACGCCATAAGGCGAATTTGGATTTTGGGGATGGTTTTCATCGATTGGCATAGTGAGGAGTTCGCCGAAAATGGCGGCTGATGATGAATAGATGATATTGCACACCTGGTTCTTACGCGCAGCTTCCACCAGGTTGACCATGCCCAGGATGTTTACCTGGGCATCCTCTACAGGGTTATTCAAAGATTTGAGATTGCCGACACTAGCAGCCAAATGGAAGATGATATCTATATTCCTACAAGCTTGCTGGACCAGATCTTGATCGCGGATATCCCCTTCGACTAAGTCAATAGGAAGATGTTGAAGATTTATTCGATAGCCTGTAGATAAGTTGTCCAAAACCCTCACCTCTACACCTTTGTATAGAAGGAACTGAACCAGATTGGAACCGATAAAACCTGCTCCGCCTGTGACCAAAGCCCTCATAAACCGTACCTTATCATAGATTGTACTAACTCAGAATCACGTTAACCACCTGGCTTGAACTATTTTAACTCTCTGTCCGGTTTCTTGCCAATTGGCGGGTTTCCCAAGACAAGGGAATTATGGTGGCAGAATGAGGTCTGATACCGAAATTGGAGAGGAATGAGCCTCCGTCGGTAATTTCCACGGAGATAGATTTTTCGCGGGCATCGTAAAGTTGATTGCGTCCTGGGGCGTAGATCGCGGCAGTAAAATAATACCGGCCGGGTGCCAGGATTTGGCCCGGGATGGTGACCCGGGCTTGATATAGGCCAGGGTCCCGCTCTGTGATCATATCATCTACAGAGGTGACGTCATTGGACCATATCAGACGGATGTCGGTTTCATTATGTACATCGACACAGACATAGCTGCCAACGGGCCATTTGTCGACCCGATAGGTAACTAACAGATTTAAGGGTTGGGTATGGGGCCAGGTGCTGATGACCTTATCCATTAGGGAAACTACAGAGAAAGACATGATCTGCACAGATTTCTCATTTTCAAAGGCGAAGTCAGCGGTGTTTTCAGAGCTTTGAAATCTTGCCAGGTATGCGGTAACGGCTGTATCGGTATTACAATCCAAGATGCACTTACCGCTATCCATGACCAGGACCCGGGAGCAGAGCTGGATGATGGCGCCTATGTTGTGGCTGACGAACAGCACGGTGCGCCCGGTTCGGGCTACATCCTCCATCTTACCAAGGCATTTGCGCTGAAAGGCGACATCTCCGACGGCCAAGACTTCATCGACAATCATGACTTCGGGATCGAGATGGGCGGCGACGGCGAAGGCCAGGCGCACATACATGCCGCTGGAGTAACGCTTTACCGGCGTATCCAGAAAGCGTTCTACCTCGGCGAAGGCCACGATCTCGTCGAATTTGCGGTCGATCTCAGCGCGGCGCATGCCCAGGATGGCGCCATTCAGGTAGATATTCTCTCTCCCGGTGAGCTCCGGGTGAAAGCCGGTGCCGACTTCCAGCAGGGAGCCAACCCGGCCCAGGATGCGGGCGCGGCCGGTGGTGGGCTCGGTGATGCGGGACAGGATCTTGAGCAGCGTGCTTTTGCCAGCGCCATTCTTGCCGATAATGCCAATAACCTCGCCCCGGTGGACATCGAAGGAAATGTCTTTCAGAGCCCAGAAGCTTGCATCGGATGACGTGCCATTATCTCCTCCGGTGCGGCTGAGGCGGTGAAAGGGAGCGCGGAGACCGGCGTCCAGGGCGTCACGCAGGGAATTGTGGCGGCGCTGGGCCTGGCCGATATGGTAGAGCTTGCTCAGGTTTTCTACCTTGATGGTGATATCGTTCATAATGTGGCAATTTAAAAACTACTACAGGCAACGTAGGATTTTAACTTCTGGACAACTGGCTGGCAATGCAGCTAGTAACTGCTGGGCGTTATATGTGGGTTATTGCCATGGAAAATCCCAATCGTAGCCAAATTCGCGCATTGTATGTCTTGCGACTCTCCAGACCTGAATTTTCTCGCGCAAGGTCAGGTCGGTACGCCAATTCCCAGGGTTTCCCTTGCGGACGAATCCCTGTGGTTCCTTGACGACATTGCCTCTGAGGCGGCCTGCCAAACCTGAGACGGTAATCGGCGTGCCACCGGTCTTTTGAGCCATTTCCAGAGCATTGGATGTGATTGCTGATTCAAGCATACTGCCGGTCCAATCAAGATCCAAAAATTTTCCGATATCCATAAGGATCCCGTGGGCATTGGCGACAAGATCCTTATAGTTAAGTTCATAGAATAAGGAGCGAGGCAAGCTTTCAGCTGCTGTCCTGGCGGTGACAACATAATCACACCATAGTTGAGCGGCTTTAGCTGCATTGTCCGGTGTCCAGTGTTTCCCCCAGGATTTGTGAACGGCCAGAAGAGAAACTACAACCTCTCTGGCGTCACGTACAATGTGGATGAAGTGAGCTTCAGGGAGTAATTCGTGAATGATAGGGATGTGCAGGGCGTGTGAAGGTGTTTTTTCCAGAAAGATTTCGTTACCTGAGAGAGATTGCACCATTGGATCTAACAAATCAGCTAAAAAGCCTCTGAGGATCTCAACGAATTGCGCGTCATCCAAGTAGCAAGGTAGACTTACACCGCCCCTGGCGTCGGTTTTAATACCTTCTACGTCAGCGCGCCAACGGTGGAGCAGGGGAGTAATATACTCGAAGACATGGGATTCCTGCCCGGTTTTTACCTGGGGATGGGATGCTAAAAGTCTTTGTAGGTATGTGGTGCCGCTTCTGGGACAACCGACAAGGAAGACCAGTTGGCGACCGTCCTGGAGGTCGATTTTTGAATATGCTGGGTTTTTCATGTCATACTCACCATGGATAAGGCCAATCGTAGTCGAAAGCTTGCATGAGGCGCCTGGCTACGCGCCAGACCTGGTATTTCTCCAAATAGGTCAACTCATGCTGCCAATTGCCAGCTTTCCCTTTGCGGATGAACCCCGGCAGGTTCTTGAGGGTATCACCTCTGCGGCGGGCGGCCAGGCCAAAGAGATGAATCGGCGTGCCCCCTGTTTTCTGAGCTATTTCAAGCGTATTGTTGGCAATGGCCGATGCCAGTATTTCGTCCGCCCAGCGAAGATCCAAGAATTTGCCCAAATCTAATAGGATCTGGCGCGGGTCGGCTAAGAGATCTTCATATCTTATTTGATAGAATAGGTCGGACGGTATGTCTTGGGCGCTTACCTTGACGCTGTTAACAAACTCGCACCAGAGTCGAGCGGCGGCTGTGGCATTGCCCGGGGCCCAGTGGCGGCCCCAGGAGCGATGCGCCGCGAGGAGAGAAGCAACGACGTCTCTGGGATCACGCACCAGATGGATGAGACGAGCCTTGGGAAGCAATGCGTGAATATCGTCCAGGTGCAGAGCGTGCCGGGGAGTTTTTTCCAGAAAGATTTCGTCCCCTGAAAGAGGTTGCAGCATGGGCTGCAGCAGATCGAACAAGAAATCTTGCAGAGCTTTTATAAATTGGTCTTCCTCAAAGTAGCAAGGTAGCCCCGCGCCACCCCTGGGCGCTTTCTCAAGATTTGCCACCTGGGTACGCCATTGGTACCGCAGCGGGGCGATAAAATTGAACAGGTATGATTCCTGCCCGGTCTTAATTTTGGGGTGTGATGCCAGAAGCTGTTGCAGGTAAGTTGTGCCGCTCCTAGGACAACCGACCAGAAAGACCAATTGATGCCCATCGCGGGGGTTCTCAGTTGGCCTGGGTGATAGCATTGAGTTTTGCATACTTGCGCCTTGCAATACGTATTTTATGCCCATTAATGGTCACTCTTCCAAGCATATTCGACCAGAACACCCTGTTCGCCGGAACCTGGCAATATACCCCAGCCATAATAGTCGCCACCGACGACCTGCACCGAAGTTGCATCACGTAGTTGATCCAATCCCTCATTGCCTTTCCTTGCCGCGAGGCTCAAGGTGTATGTGCCCTCTTTCAGAGGCAGTTTGGGCAATAGGCACTCTGTAGATCCTTTCCCCGGAGGAATATCGATGGTGGCGCCCACAGCGGCACTGCGACAAGCAAAGAGGTACGTGCCTACCAGCGTGCGAAAACCTATGCCAATATCAGTTCCTTTAATTACTTCGCCACCGGTGTTTTCATAACCGACGCGGATGAGCACGGATTGACCCGTAATCAGGTTGCTGTAGGGGGACAATGTGTGGGGATCCAGAAACTCAACCGATAAGAAACGGAATTGCTCTCCTCTCAATCGATCTTCGCGGGAGCCGATCTGTTGTTTGCTAATCTGTTCAACGATCGACAAATATTTATCTAAACCCGCTGCTGTAGGACCATCGAAAATCTTCATCCCGCCTGATAACAATATTATCCTATTACACAACGATTGGATGGAACTCATATTATGACTGACATATAAAACTGTCCGGCCTTTTGACGCCACGTCCCCGATCTTCCCCAGGCATTTCTTTTGAAACTCTGCATCCCCCACGGCCAGGACTTCGTCGACCAGCAAAATCTCCGGGTCGAGGTGGGCGGCGACAGCGAAGGCCAGACGCACGTACATGCCGCTGGAGTAGCGCTTCACCGGCGTGTCCAGGAAACGGTTGATCTCGGCAAAGGTCACGATCTCATCAAATTTGCGGTCGATCTCGGCACGGCGCATGCCCAGGATGGCGCCGTTCAGGTAGATATTCTCTCTTCCGGTGAGCTCCGGGTGAAAGCCGGTGCCGACTTCCAGCAAGGAGCCGACGCGGCCCAGGATGCGGGCGCGGCCGATGGTGGGCTCGGTGATACGGGAGAGGATCTTGAGCAGGGTGCTTTTGCCGGCGCCGTTTTTGCCAATGATGCCGACGACTTCACCCTGGTGGACATCAAAGGAGATGTCTTTGAGGGCCCAGAAGCTATCATCAGAGTGAATGCCGTTCTCTCTGCCGGTGCGGCTGAGGCGCTGCAAGGGAGCGCTGAGGGTGGCAGCCAGGGCCTCACGCAAGGAGTCATGGCGGCGCTGGGCCTGGCCGATGTGGTAGAGCTTGCTGATGTTTTCTATCTGAATGGTGATGTCAGTCATACTTTGCTTATTGAATTTTACCTTTAAACTGAATTTGGAGCATAGTGGGGTTATTTAGAACAGTGGCAGTCCACCAGAAAGTATTATTTTGATAATAAGAAGATTTGCTCACGTTGTTCTGTAGGAGGTTGATCAAGAATGTATCGCTGCAAACCAATCCAAGGTGAATTCCAGGATGCAATGATATTAAATCTTGATACAAGATCCATTAACTTTTCTACGTTCATAGAGTAGGGATGTGCGGCATTGCGCTTGCCTAAATTTGCTTCAAAGACTTCACAGGTTAATATAAAGTGCCCACCGGATGTCAAGACTCTATGTATTTCAGCGATGGTAATTGCGGGATCCAGGGTGTGATCGATACAATTCGAGCAGATGACTAAATTAAAGTAACTGTCTGGAAAAGGGATGGATTCACCATATGCGGCCTGAAGCGTCAATTCAGGTGGATATGCGTAAATCGTTTTATACCTTTCTATCAGCGGGTCAATGCCATAGCGATGGCCCGGAAGATAGTGAAGCACCGTACTGATGCCACACCCAACATCGAGGATATAAGTTTCGTTGTCCACAGGAACTATCTTTTGGATATCCTCCAGGTGGCGATACTTGATCCAGTATTCCAGAACCCTGGCCTTATTCTCCGGTAGCTCATATAGTTGGCACCACCGGCGTTGCCAATCGAACTCCCAATTTTCTTTTTGCCGCATCTCAGACCCTCTGAGCAGGTTTCTGAGATTTGTTAATATATGCATGCTGCATCACTCACAATTAGCACTTAAACGATATCCGCGAAGGTGCGCTCGGTACGGCGGAAGAAGAAGAGACCGGTAATCAAGATGATGATGACCATCATAATTGAGATGGCGAAAATGGGACCAAATACGGTGGAAGGCGGCGCGGCCTGGCTGAGCAGCGCCCAGCGGAAGCCTTCGACCACGCCAGTCATGGGGTTGAGCCCCAAGAGAAAACGGTATTGTGCCGGGATAAGGCTGCTACCATAGATCACAGGCGTGAGGTACATCCAGATCTGCACCATGAAGGGCACAATATAGTTGATGTCGCGGAAGCGTACGTTGAGCGACCCGAGCCACAGGCCGAAGCCCAGGGCAGTGCCCATAGCCAATAGGATCAATAACGGCAGGAAAACGATGGCGAGGGAAGGGGTAATACGGTAGTAGATCATCAGCCCGATGAGCACCAGGAAGGCGATACCGAAATCGGCCAGGCCGGAGAAGACGGCGCTCAGCGGGATGATCAGGCGCGGAAAATAGACTTTGCTGATCAGGTGGGCGCTGCCCACCAGGCTGTTGGAAGAGCGTGTCAGAGCGCCGGCAAAGTAGTTCCAGGGCAGGAGGGCGGCGTAAGCGAAAATCGGATAGGGAACCCCCTCGGAGGGTACTTTGAGCAGCCCACCGAAAAGGAAACTAAAAACGATCATGCCTACTACAGGCTGCAGAACAATCCAGATCACACCCAGGACGGTTTGTTTGTAGCGGACTTTCAAGTCGCGCCAGACCAGGAAGTAGAGGAGCTCGCGATATTGCCAGAGGGCAGAGAGTTGCAAAGCGGCCCACCCCCGGCCGGGTTCGATGAGGGTGACAGGCACACCGTTGTTTCCCTCGGATGGGAAAGCGGTTTCGGCCAGGTCTACCTCCGGTAAATGTTTTTTCTCCTCCAGTATCTTGTCGGCAGCCGAGTTCATACCAGGTTTTGCCCTTTCAAAACTTTACTTATCTTGCCAGGTTTGGCGAATGTATGGATCGGATCAGGTATGAAGAGCAAGACGCACAGCTTCAACAACGTCGTAAAGATCTGCAATGGCCAGTTTAGGTGAGAGGGGCAGAGAAACGGTGCGTTCTCCTACCCATTCGGCGTCGGGGAAATCTCCGGGCCGATGGTTGAAGCGCTCGCGATAATATTTGTGAAGATGGAGCGCGGTAAAGTGGATCCCCGTGCCGATATTCCGCTCATGGAGGCGCTGGATGAATTCATGGCGTGTATAGCTGAGCTGAGCGGTATCGAGCAGCAGGGTATATAGATGGCGGGCATGCAGGCTGCCCGTCTCGACCAGGCCATTAGGGCGGATAATGCCGGGGATACCGGCCAACTCTTGGTTGTAAATATCCCAGTAGTGTTCACGGATTTTTAGATTTTCGGTAACACGTGCCAGTTGATGGATGCCCAGGGCGGCCTGTATGTCCATCATATTGTATTTGTAGCCGGGAAATTCCGTCTCATAAGGTTGGAAGTCGGCGGAGGAATAGCGTTTCCAGGCGTCTTTGCTGATGCCGTGGAGACTTTTGAGGCGCATCTCCTCGGCCCAATCGGCCCGGTTGGTCGTGATCATGCCGCCTTCGCCGGTGCAGATATTTTTGGTGACATAGAAACTGAAGACGGTAATATCGCCGATAGTACCGATCTTGCGCCCTTTATACCAGGATTCGGTGGCATGGGCGGCGTCTTCTATGACTGAGAGATGGTAGCGGCGGGCGATATCCATGAGGGCGTCCATATCACAGGGACGACCGGCCATGTGTACCGGGATAATAGCCCGCGTGCGGGATGTAATGGCTCGCTCTACCTGATGGGGATCAATATTCTGTGTCTGCCGGTCGATATCTGCGAAGATGGGCGTGGCGCCGGTGTGGACGATGACGTTGGCCGTAGCGGCAAAGGTAATGGGAGTGGTGATGACTTCATCCCCGGGACCAATACCTAAGACATCGAGGGCCAGGTGCAGGCCGGCGGTACAGGAATTGACGGCAATAGCGTGCTCAGACCCAATATACGCTTTGAAAGCCGCTTCGAAGCGCTTGACTTTGGGACCGGTGCCCAGCCAGCCGGAGCGCAGGGTATCTACAACTTCGGCAATGTCTTCTTCGCCAATCAGAGGAGCGCCGAAGACGAGGAAGTCAGGGCGCACAGGTTAACCTTCTTTCCCCATCAGTGCCCAACGGGCGGTGCGGAAGCCGATTTCCAGGGCGGATTTGAGCACCTGGGGGTCGTTGAAGGTTTTCAGGTAGGTCATGATGGGACCGGGACGCATAGCCCATTCGCGGAAAGCGCGCTTTTGCCAGTATTCCAATTCCTCGGCGCGCAGGTTTTCATAGTCGAGCACGGTGGAGCGGTCCATATCGACCTCTTCCCAGCGGGTACCGGGGCGGAACCAGCCGTTTTTTACGACTTCGAAGAAGAAGGGGGTGCCGGGATAAGGCGCGGCGATATGGAACAGAGCCACATCCAACGGCAGTTTCTTAGAAAAGGCGATGGTTTCCTTGATGGTATCGACAGTTTCACCGGGCAGGCCGATAATGAAATAGCCCCAGTTTTTGATGCCGGCCCGCTTGGCGGTGCGCAAGGCGCGTTCGGCCTTGGCCGGGTCGGCGCCTTTAGCAGCTCGCTTCAGGATTTCGTAGTTGCCGGATTCGACACCCCAGCTTATCATCCAACAGCCAGCCTGACCCATCAGCCTGAGCATTTCTTCGTCTACATAATCGACGCGGCTATTACAGGTCCATTTGATCTTCAAACCCTCTTTCAGGATCAACTTGCAAAGGGTGATGACCTGGTCGCGGTTAACGGTAAAGAGGTCGGCATACATGTGGATATTATGCACGCCCATATCGTGCAGCAGCCACAATTCCTGCATAATCTTTTCGGGGGAGCGTAACCGTACAGAGTATTGATAACTGACGTGCTTAATACAGTACTTACAGCCAGCAGGACAGCCCCGGCTGGTGACGATGAAGGTATAGGGCCCCTTCAGCATGGGGATACGGTAACTTTCGAAGGGTAGGAGATTGTGGAGGGGTATAGGCAGGTCGTCTAAATCCGGGATGAAGGGCCGGTCTATGTTGACAACGATGTCATTGCCACGGCGCCAGACCAGGCCTTTTATCATTTCCAGGCGTTGTAGTAGCTCGGGAGAGTCGCCGGTGTGTATCTCGGGTTTGCCAGGAGCCGGGTGTAAGCCATTGGCGCCGTTGGTGTTTGCTTCGGCAGCATTTGCCAACACAGCCGCCGGTGTAACAGGTGGTTGGGGTTTCCACCAGGGATCTGTTTTCTGGAGCAGATGGGCGATCCAGGGCACAGGTTCGCGTCCTTCCAGGGTATCGATAAGCTCACGGAAGGTCAATTCGGGTTCACCGCGCAAGACGAAGTCCAGGGCCGGAAAGTCGCGCAAGGTTTCGTACGGCATGGGGGTGACATGGGTGCCGAAGGCGATGGTACGCGCGCCAAGACTGCGAGCCAGGAAAGCGCCATACATATCGTTGGTGAGGGTGGGCGCGGTAGCTTGGGTAATATAGTATTTGGGCGATTTCTGGCGCAGCCGTTCTTCAAAGTCGGCCCAACTCATACGCTCGGCAATGGCATCGACTACTTCAAGAGTGTAGTCAGGATAGAGCATGGCCGCCAATTGGGCCAGGGAGACCTGAGGCCAGATCATGTTCTCGCGAGAGCGCCGTCCAACACGGTGTTGAGAGCGAATCCAGATGGCGCCATCCGGGGAAGGTGGGTTAACCAGCATGACATCAATAGCGCCTGCAGGACGCTTTTTCAGGTGGCGGACTGCCTCCCCAGCATTGGGAAATTGGGAGGCGCGCACCGCTTTGGGCAGGCGGGTCCCCAAATTCTGTTTTATATCGGCGATCTCAATAACCTGGTTATCCATGGATGAACCTCCAACTTGGATGAAATAAATTTATCTCGTTAAGATTACGGCAAGTCTGCCGGGGCCAGACACCAAATGTCTTGGGGAAGTATAGCATATTCGTTTCGATTAGTGAACTCCTATATGGTGAGAGCATATATGCCTGAAAACCATCTGTCTTAATTTGACGTCGCTCCGAAAGAGCCGGCCAGGTTGACATCTGGTGGGTCTGCGGCGGGATCAGACAAATCCGCCTGTACCTGGCTCTCCCGCTGGCTTAGCTCTTCCAATATGCGGATGAGGGCCCAAGAGATTACCAATTGAAGTCCCACCAAAATGAGAAGGGCGCTGCATAAGAGATAGAACCAGAGTCTATCTAAAGGGAAACCGTTCAACCCCCCAACCAGACTACCAAGGCTGAGAAACAGGCCGGCTATCATGGCCAGGATACCGATCGCGGCGAAATAGTAATCCAGCCGTGGCAGGAAGGGCCGGCCGAAAAGCCCCTGCTGGACGGGGCGTTTGTGGAAGAGAGCAACCAGGTAGTTAAATGTGATCCCCAGGTTTAAAAGGGAGACACCACTTACGCTACAGACCAGCAAGCCAAAGAGGACGAAGGTGCTCCACGGGCCAAGGGTTGTAACACCACGGAGGCGCAGCCCTAAAATGACCAGACCGAGAATGCCGGCGAGGAAAAGACTCGCCAGACCTAAAAGACCGAATACCTGAACGGGGTTATAGCCCAAGGCTGTCCATACGATGGTTTGCAGGAAACGCATGCCATCTTTCAACGGGTTAAGTTTGGAGCGCCCCACGCGTTCGCTGTAAGGGATAGGAATCTCCTGGAGACGAATACCCTCGTGAAGGGCGCGGGTACTCATGACCGGGGTAAAATTCAGCCCATCGGGTAGTGGGTACAGCCGCTCCAGGACATCGCGGCGGAAGACGCGCATGCCGCTGGCAGAATCCTGAACTTTTTGGTTGCTGATGAGGCCAAGCATCCAGGCGAAGAGGTGGTTACCGATGCGCCGCACTGGGGGCATTTCGCTATAAGCCCCGGCCATGCGGGAGCCAATAACCAGGTCGGCCCGGCTCTGTAAGAGGGGACGGCAGAGGTTGGGCAGGTGTTCCGGTGGATAGGTGCCGTCAGCATCCAGGAAAGATAGAAAGTCGCCGCGGGCGTGGCGCAGACCGGTTTTTAGAGCAGCGCCATACCCGCGGTTTACGGGATGGCGGATGAGCCGGACTTCCGGAAATTCGGATACAATTTGGGCGGTGGCATCCCGCGAACCGTCATCCACTACCAGGATTTCTAGCGTAGTTATGCCAATTTGTTGTAATGAAACCAGCGTCGATTGGACGCGTTGCAGAATGCTGGCAATGCCATCTTGCTCATTATAGGCCGGAATGACCACTGACAGAACAGGCATAGTAATCCTTCGGGGACTTGGCCCTCGATTTTCCAGGTGTTATCAAGATATAACGCCTGGGTGGGTACCTAGGCCAGATCCCTATTAGTAAAAGACTTGTAAAGATGTGGCGGGCGTTTGGCCATCCAGAGTTTTGATAGACCGGGCAGGGATGCCGCCGACGACAGTATGTGGCGGGACGTCTTTCGTAACTACGGCCCCTGCAGCGATCACTGCGCCTTTACCTACCCGGACCCCATCGGTGATGATAGCTCCGGCGCCAATCCAAACATCATCTTCGATGACGATGCCTTGGGCTGTAATTCCCTGTTCGATGAAGGGGCGGGTGGGGTCATCGAAGACATGGTCTACAGCCACGATCTGCACTAGAGGAGAGGTATAGACCCGGTTACCGATGGTAATGCCTCCTTGGCCACGTATCACGTTAAACTCACCAATCAGACTATCTTTGCCTATTTGAATGCCGGCATGGGGCAGGTGGCGGAAGTTGTAAACGTGTAGCTCGGCATGATGCATCACCAGGGTACGGTCGCCGATGGTGATGCCGCCAGGGCAGGCATGCAGGTAAACCTGGTGATCGAGGTAAACGCCACGCCCCAGGTGTACATGGTTGGCGAAGCGGATACGGACGTGATCTTCGATGGCCGAGATGCCCTCCATAGGTATGATCAGGCGATAAAAGAAGGCACGTAGCCCCATACCTAAGATCGTCGGAATCCCACCTATTAAAAAGAATAGTGCCTGTTCCAGGCAGTAGCGTGCCAGGGAATCAGCCTGGCGGGATAGGTAGAGCGTTAATATGGATCTCAAATAGTAAGATTTCACATATAGGATCTCAAAATAATAATCGATCGAGCCATTGCTCCGCCGGTCCGAAGCGCACTATTGCTTCAGATCGAAACCGTTAAACCATGGGACCAGTATGCTGCAATATACTCATGGTAAGTTATGTTCCATCCATGCACAGTATAGCGGCGGTAAACCCACACCTGTCCTATATCAGCCCATAAATGGTTTGGATGCTGAATTTGGTTTAAAGAATCAAGTCTTGCGTCTCGAAAGTTAAATTTCGTCAACTGACTGCCAATAACTTTCGAGGATCAAAACCGTTTACTCAGCACAGGGAAATATCTGGCAAAGCTTAGAGTGGCAAGATTGTCTGAAGTAAGTGGTTGCTTTTGCCAGGATTTAAACTTTATAACGGGTGATATGATACAAAGTAACGGGCCTCTCATAAATGAGAATTAAATCATTTAAAAACTTTAACCAGAATCTTAACCATCTTATATTAGACTGCGCAAAGACTACTCTACAAGGATTGTAAGAACCCTGCAGGGATTGTAAGAGATCGAAAGGAATTTGTCAAGGGAATTCTGGGGGGATGTGCTTAAACAATAGTTAAGTTTTAGTTAATACACGTATGGTGCGCTATAAAACCGGTAGTGGTATTGATCTTCATCCTGTTATTTGATACAATGTCACTTCGGTTATAGCGCAAGTAAATCTTACGCGGCTTATTGGGTTTCAAATGAAAATTTACAAGCTGGAGTAAGTATCGGATTTATTAAGGAGGCCGGTGGTAATCTCATGGAACTAAAGGATATTTTCTCCGTGATACGCAAGTGGTGGTGGTTGATGTTACTAGCCACTCTAATAGCGGCGGTTTTTAGCTATTTTGCCAGCCTATCCACTCCGAAACTTTACCAGACATCTACCACGCTCATGGTGGGCCAATTTATTCAAAATCCGAATCCTACTGGCCAGGATTTCTACGCCAGTACACAATTGGCACAAACTTATGCTCAGATGGTAAAGCGGCAGCCGATGCTCACGGCGACATCTGCCGCATTGGGCATGGGAGATGCGGGAAGGTCATTGGGAGATCAGGTCAGTGCCGCAATCATTGCAGGCACGCAGTTGTTGGAGATCCGGGTGGTAGATACGGATCCGAAGCGCGCTCAAGTGATTGCAGATGAATTAGCGCGGCAATTGATCTTGCAAAGCCCTTCGCCGGAAAAGGAGACGCAGAAACAGCGAGATTTCGTAACCGGTCAAGCCGAGGATCTACAAAACAAGATTAAAGAGACGCAGGGAGCCATTGATAAGCTGCAGAGCCAATTAACCACGGAGACAGGTGCGCGCGGCGTGCAGGATCTGCAAAGTCAGATTAATGGGTTACAGCAAAAGGTTACAACCTGGCAGGGGAATTATGCCTCGCTCTTAACATTTCTGAAGGGGGGACAGGTTAACTTCCTCAGCGTAGTAGATCCGGCGCCATTGCCCGCCCGGCCTTTCAGTCCGAACGTACGATTGAATGTTTTGTTGGCGAGCCTGGTGGGGCTGCTGCTGGCATCTGGAGGAGCCTTCTTGTTGGAATATCTGGATGATACGGTAAAGACCGGCGAGGATGTGGAGCGACACCTGGGGGTTCCGGCGCTCGGTGCTATCGGCCGGATCCAAGATGTAGAGAACCCAAAAGACCAATTGGTAACGCTGAACCATCCCCGGTCGCCTATCAGCGAAGGGTACCGGGTTTTGCGGACAGGGGTGCAGTTCTCGAGTGTACACAACCCTGGAGGGATGCTGATGGTGACGAGCGCCATGCCCAGCGAAGGCAAAACCACGACCATTAGCAACCTGGCGATCTCTATGGCCCAGGCTGGGAAGCGTGTTATCCTGGTGGATACAGATCTACGCCGGCCTTCGGTACATCGGATTATGGGCATGTCGAATGGGGTCGGTTTGACGAATTTGATATTAGATCCCAACATGAAAATTGAGGATGCCTTGCAACCCGGTCCGGTAGAATCCCTATCGGTGCTTACCAGTGGCCCGCTGCCGCCGAACCCGGCGGAACTGTTGGGCTCGCCGGAGATGCACCGCATTATGGACGGGTTGCAATCACGGGCGGATATGGTGCTTTTTGATAGCCCGCCGATTCTAGCTGTGGCGGATGCATCCATTTTAGGTGGGCGGTGCGCCGGCGTATTGTTGGTGGTCGATGCGGGCCGGACGCGTACAGATATGGCCCGACGAGCTAAAGAAACTTTGGATCAGGTGGGTATAAAGGTGTTGGGGGTGGTTTTGAACAAGATCGGTAGCCGTCACGGTGGCAGTTATTACTATTACTATTATTCCAGTGACGATAGTGGGGCATCTGCTTCCAACGGTAAAGTACGTAAGGGTACAGGGAAGCAGCGTGGATTCTCATGGCCTTGGTCTGGCGCCTCACAGAAAATGCAGTAACATGCAGAATGATCTAGATACACGTTGTAAATACCTGGGATTGCGCCTGGATCCTGGAAGCACCTTTCTGCATCCAACGGATGAACATCGGTGTTTTTCCGCGGAGGTCCCGCAGCCGGTGACGCAAACTTACCAGAACCAATATTGCCTTTGCCCGCAATACAAAACCTGCTCACGCTATTTGCAAGCCCAGGAAGCAGGGCAAGTCAGGGGCGATAATCGGGCGGGTGGCAATGTACATGGTAGAAATCCAGATGCGCCTGCCGAGACAACCGATCTGAGTGGGGCCGGCATAGGACGGAGATCGTCCTTATCGGAAGCCATCAGTTGGGGGGCAGTTGGGTTATTAGGTGTATTGGTTTTATTTTTCGTAGGCAATTGGTTGCGACCGGTATTGTTTCAGCCCACGCAACCTAACCCAGTCTCGAAGATTTCACTTGCAGTTACACCTACTGCCATTCAAGTGGCTCAGGTTAGAACACCTGCGGTGGTAGGAGGAAATGCTCCCGGAGTAATCCCGGCAGGACCGCTCCCAAGCACAACGTTATCATTGCCCACACCTCCACCCGGGGCACTCTTAGCAAGTCTTGTTCCGGTGCAAAATGCGGTGGTGTGGGCGAGCGACGGGGAGATCCAAGCCCACTTTGGCGACCGGGGTTTACGGGTAGGTGTTTATCAGAATCATGTCTACGAGGGCATGATACAATTCCGGCTGCAATCGATTCCCCAGGGATCTCAAATAGTCTATGCAGCTCTGGCGCTCACCGGTTTAAGTACGGAGACATGGGGGGAAGAGGGGAAATGGCCGGTGGTGATGTTGGATGCCAGTGTGGATAAGGATTTCGCCAATCAAACAGCGGAAGCCCTGCTCAAGGCTCCGGCGGTAGGTCCGGTGGGGGATGCGTTAGTACCGGCCCAAATGGGGTTACGGCAGACGGTAATATTGCCTTTTTCGCAGGACGGGCTACAGCATCTGGCCGGGCGTCTGGCACAGGGGGCGGTATCCTTGCGGTTAGAGGGACCAAAAACGGGCTCCGACAATTTGTTTATCTGGGATAGTGGATATGGCCAAGGCGTATTGGGGAGACGCCCGACGCTTTATATTCAATATTTACCGCCGCCGACCCCAACCTTTGTGGTGGTAACACTGACCCCGACCCCGGCAAATATTGTAACGCAAGTGGCCCAGGCGATAGAGGCGACTCAACGGGCGTTGACGGCTACGCCCACCCCGGTCGACGGTATCATAGCCACACCGACGCCACTGAAAGTGATTGTACCTCTGCCGGTAGCGGGAAATGATGCAACTGCGACCTGGCAAGCAGCCCTGGCGACGGCGCAGATCTTTTTGACAGGTACCGCGACACCGGTTCCGCCGGACGCCATTACAGCCACGCCTACATCTACATATGTAGTGGTAACGGTGCCACCGACCCCGGCTAATTCGCAGACGGCAGTGGCTCGGGCTGTAGAGGCAGCCCGCAATGCCCTGATTGCTACGCCAACCGCCACACCGCCGAATCTGGTAACGGCAACACCCATCAAAGTGATTATTCCTACAGAGACGCCGGGAAATGCTGCTACGGCGGTTTGGCAGGGGATGGTAGCGACGGCGCAGGCTTTCTTAACCGGTACGGCGACACCGATACCGCCCGGCGCCGTTACGGCGACACCTTTGCCGACGCAGACGCCCGTGCCACTCTTTATTGCCCTCGATCAATTGACCCCCACGCCTATTCGTACAGCAGGACCCTCACCTACGCCCACACCGGGGGGGATGCCGGCGGCATTACGTGGGAACATTCTATTTCTCTCTGACCGGCTTAATCCTCAATCGGACCAGACCAGGTCTCAAGCAGCGGCTAATGCTGTGCTGTTGATGATGGCGAATCCATTGGCGGATAACCCCGCAGACAAAACTCTTTCTTTAATGACCAATGATTGGGCTTATAAGAAAGCGACTTCGATGATGGGGGATGGGCCGGATGGGGTACAAAGGGTGTTTGTACAAGGATACCGGGAGACATTTGAACTGTGGTTGGTTAACCAGAAGGATGGCTGGATTTCGTATCTCCTTGGCCGAGGTGGAATTAATTACGATCCGACCTGGTCACCGCAGAGTGATTTGATTGCCTATGTCAATAGTGGTCCGGGAGGGGATCAAATCATGGTAGTGGATAAAGAGGGCAAGAATCCCCGGCAACTTACCAACTTCGTAAAATTGCAGGCAAAGCATCCTTCGTGGTCGCCTGATGGGCAGCAATTGATTTTTTGGACCAATAGAGATGACAATCTGAAACAGATATATGTAATTAATGTGGATGGAACAGGCTTGAGGCGACTGAGCGATGGGCAATCCAACGATTGGGATCCAGTCTGGGTCTATTAAGAACGAAACAACGGGATCTGACAAGCCGGATATTCTTTTTACGCCTGATGGTCACGTGCAGCAGGTTACGGTCCTTTATAAGCTAAAACAGACCGGAAAACGCCTGTCCTTGCGCCAGCAAAGGTTGATTTACCATTTTTTTCTGGTGATTGCAGATGGATTGATGTTGGGTTTGGCATTTACCTTGGCGTATGCAGTACGGTTTTATGCTCCCGTAAGTTGGTTTCAGGAAGGCAATTCTTCTATCACTTACTCCAACCTGGTGTTTTCCCTCATCCCCCTATGGTTAGTGGTATTTGCAATTTTCGGTTTGTACGATTACGCCAATCTATTGGGTGGTACCAAGGAATATGGTCTAATTTTTAACGCCTGTACGGCAGGGATTTTAGGCGTTATGGTGTTCGACTTCTTGGATGCCCAGACTATTGTAGTCTCCAGGGGCTGGTTGTTGCTGGCCTGGATGTTTTCGGATTTTCTGGTGATGATGGGGCGCTTTAGTCTGAGGCGCGGCATTTATTATTTACGCAGCCGGGGATACTTTCTGAGTCCGGCGCTAATCGTGGGGACAAATAGCGAGGGGCAGGCCCTAGCGGAGCAATTCGCCGGCTGGACGAGCTCGGGGTTGAACGTCATCGGATTTGTGGGAGGCGCTGATAGCCAGGGGCAGAGAGTTTGCCGCAATCTTTATAGCCTGGGTGGATTAGGCTATTTAGAGGAATTGATCGCGACATACCAGGTAGAGGAGTTGGTGGTGGCTACTACGGCTCTCTCCCGTGAGGAACTGTTAACGATTTTTCTACAGTTTGGGGCAGCGCCCAAAGTTAATATCCGGCTTTCATCAGGCTTATTTGAGATTTTGACTACGGGCGTGTCCATAAAATCGATGGGATATGTGCCGTTGATGAGTTTGAACAAGCTGCGTCTGGAGCCAGTTGAGGCCCTGATGAAGATGGCGATGGACTACACCCTGACGTTAGGCTCCTTTATTATTATCCTGCCCTTGTTTGCAATTATCTCGCTTTTGATTAAATGGGATTCGCCCGGACCGATATTCCACCGGCGGCGCGTATTAGGGGTACATGGCAAAGTCTTTGATGCCCTAAAATTCCGGACGATGTACGTAAACGGCGATGAGATCCTGCAGCAGTATCCGGAACTATTAGCCGAATACCAGGCGAATTTTAAGCTGAAGAATGACCCCCGCGTGACGCGTGTGGGTGGGTTTTTGCGACGGTTTAGCCTGGATGAGCTGCCCCAACTATTCAATGTCCTGGTCGGGCAGATGAGCCTGATCGGTCCTCGTATGATTACCGAGAAGGAAGCCGATATGTACGGCAAGTGGCGGATGAATCTGCTGACCGTCAAACCTGGCCTGACGGGACTGTGGCAGGTGTCGGGCCGCAGCGACGTGGACTATGAGGAACGGGTCCGGTTGGATATGCAATACATCCGGAATTATACGATATGGCAGGATCTGTTTATCCTGTTTAAAACGATCCCGGTGGTAGTGCAGGGGCACGGAGCATATTAATGAGCCGAGTAGTTGTGCTGGGCATCGATGGAGCAACTTTCGATGTCTTATTGCCTCTGGCCAAGGCAGGGTATTTACCTCATCTACAGCGCCTGCTGACATTGGGTCCCCACTGTACGTTATGGTCAACTACACCTCCTTATAGTGCGGCTGCCTGGGTAACCTTTGCCACGGGGCAGAATCCAGGAAAACACGGGATTGCGGATTTCTGGCGGATCAACCCTGTGACCGGACAGAAGATATTACTGGACGCTGGTGCCATAGCCAGTCCTACCTTATGGCACTATTTAAGTAACCAGCAGCGGCGTGTGGCAGTGTTGAATATGCCTATGACCTTCCCCCCCCGCCCGGTCAATGGCGTCCTGATTTCGGGAATGATGACGCCGGAAGCAAAGGACGGCAAGGGGTTCCGCCCTTACACCTATCCCTCCGAGGTACAAGCTTGGTTAGAGGGTTTGCCGGGGGGATACAAGCCAGATCCTTTCCGGACGGTGACACAGAATGCGATTTTCTTGCGTGACGCAGCGCACTGGGTCTACCAGCAGGAGGTGGCTCACCGGCGTTTATTGGAGCAGGAGCCATGGGATCTGTTTATCAGTGTTATTCAGGCGACGGATCCGGTGCAACATCACTTCTGGCGTTATATGGACGGAAGCCATCCGGGGTATGATGCAGCAGACGCCGATGCTCTACAACCTCTCCTCATCCAGTTCTATCAGGCAGTTGATGCAGTCATCGGCCAGAGAGTAGATTATGCCATAACTCATAACGCCAACCTGCTGGTGCTATCGGACCACGGCTTTGGTCCGGCGCATCACTATTTTTTTGTGAACCGCTTCTTGATGGATGCAGGATTGCTGCGCTTTTCAGCGGAGCGGGGCGAGGAGACGTTATATTCAAGTGGGGAAGGTACGGAAAGGCGCTCTAAGGCTGGAGCGCGGCAAGGTCCATCGTCCCTGGCGCGACTCTGGCAACGGGGATTGGCAGGATTGGGAACTCTGGCAGTGGCTATAGATCGGTGGAAGCTGCGCCAGAGGTTGCTAGATAACCGCAGTCGCGAGATCTGGCGGCAGCGACTTGACCGGCTGGCTGCAGGTGGAGCGTTGGATTGGAGTAGGACGCGGGCCTACTAC
>SHYO01000189.1 GCA_009692745.1 Chloroflexota bacterium | reverse complement strand
TTTCTGTTGGGTCGGGAGAGCGTTTACCAAGAGTTGGTAGAACTTTACCTGGATCAGGGCCAGGTGAGTTTGGCCTGGTCCCTGGGAGAAGGGGGGAAGTCCCGTGGCCTGTTGGACCTTTTGGATTAAGAAATTGATCTGCTGCCGCGCCGGGTTGCACCGGAAGATATACCGCTCGTTTCAGAGTTTCAAAGGCTTAAAATTGAGCACGCCTTTTTTGCCCGTCGTTGGAATCGGCGCGAGGAGCCTGATGAAGACCGGAATATCGTCGGCCAGGATCGTACCACATTGCGCCAGGAGATGTTGCAGCGAGAAAGGCGCATGTTGGAAATTCTCCAACAGTTGCAGATTCGCAATGCTGACTATGCCGAGCAGCAGGCATTTCTAAAGGATGACATGGTGGCAATGCCCGGTGGGGCCTCGGAGGAACAAAATCAGGCCCAATGGCTATCAGAATGGATAGGGCAGTCCACCGGGAATCAGGAGTCTGACGGCCTTGTTGCTTACTATGCTTTGGGAGACGAATTACTGGCATTTGTACTCTCCCAAGGCGAATTTCATGTCTTTCGCCATCTGGCTTCCCTGGAGCAAATACGGCGTACCCTGGGTCTTTTGCGAGCAAATATCCAGACAGTGGCGCGGCAGCCCTCACTCTCAACCAGCGGCCCGCTGCTTGAGAACGCCCGTCGTCTCCTACAGGCTCTCTACAACAGTCTGATACGTCCCTTGGAGCAAGAGCTGGCTAAGAACCCTGGATTGGTGATTGTTCCTCATGGACCACTTCATTACCTCCCCTTCCAGGCCTTATATGATGGGCAAAAATATCTGTCGGAGCGTTGGACTTTATCCTATCTGCCCAATGCTGGGTTAATGCGCCACCTACGTCGCCCACGACATGGGGTTGGCGCGATGATATTGGGACATTCCAATGAAGGCCGGCTGCCTGCTACTTTGGCTGAAGCGCGTTACATCTCAGATTTGCTCGGCGCAACCGGCTACTTGGAATCGGATGCCACGGTGGCAAATCTCCAGGCCCATGCTGGGAAATTCGCCATCATACATATAGCTGCTCATGGGTTATTTAGAGGTGATGCCCCGCTATTTTCTCATATCCAGTTGGACGATGCTGCCTTGCACCTGATCGATATCTATGGGTTGGAGTTGGATGCCGACTTAGTGACCTTGAGTGCCTGCGAAAGTGGCAGCGGGGCGCTGGCCGGTGGCGATGAGTTGCTTGGACTCAGTCGTGGTTTTCTCTATGCCGGGGCTGCTTCATTGTTGCTAACGCTATGGACGGTAGAAGATAATGCTACAGCCAATTTAATGCACCAATTCTACCAGGGCATCCGTCAGGGTCTCAGTCGTGAGGTGGCCCTGGCGGCTGCACAAGCTGAAGTACGCCAACATCCTGCTTATGTCCATCCTTACTTCTGGGCGCCTTTTTCACTGATTGGGCAACGCGGCCCGCTGCCGGGATAGGAAGGTTCATTATGGCTAATTCTCTCTCCTTTGCTTCTAGTGCTGGCAGTATCCTGCGCCGGTTATTAATTCTGATTTTATTAATATTGCTCCTGCTGCTGATTTGGTATTTTGGGTTTGTGGCTTTTCGGCCATTAGGCGCCTATTTGCCGGCGGATATCCTTATCACGGGTGAGGCCCAGGCTCTACAGCAGATGGATCAGGATAACCTGCTGAACAAATTGGGCGAGGGCCGGTTGAAATTAAGCCCTAAGCGTACTGCCATTCAGCGACCCATGCGTGCTGATCTGTGGCACAGATTGCTCAATTTACAGTATCCGCGGCGCCAGGATCAGCAACAGCGGGGCAATACCGCAGAACGTCTGGGGTTAGCCAGTCCGGCCTATCAGGTAAATGTAACGGTGGAATTCCGCCAATACAAGGTAGAAAATTGTCAGGCTGGCACTGACCCCGCTACTTGTGCCATTCGCATTTTAGAATCCGAGTTGAGGTCACGCAATATCTTCGTAGAGCACAACTATATCGTGGGCCACCCCTGGCAAACAGGCAGCGATCCCTGGCAAACAGGCAGTGATCCTGCAGGAGGCTTGGAAGTACCGAAACGTACCCCTTTGACCCAGGCTGACTTTATGAATCAGTGGGCTTTTACCGCACCGACCGGAATTGGATTGAACGCAGTTCCGCCCCCCTTATTACCGGTCGATGTCTGTGTAATGGATACGACCCCGTTCTCATCTGATGAATATGGATCTGTCCGTACCAAGCTGCAGAACAGTACGCCTGCGTGGGATATCACATTCTCTGAAGTGTCGTTAGACTCTGATCTAACTCCCCCACCTGCTTTGGGCCTGATCTACGATCTGATCTCAAATGTTTCCAACCATGGATTCTTCGTCAGTAGTTTGGTCCATGCTATTGAACCGTCTGCCAGTATACACCTGGTCCGGGTTTTGAATAATGACGGTAAGGGCTCTTTGAATTCATTGCAGCTCGGTTTTAACGAGTGCTTAAGCCACCCCTTGCCCTCGCATGGACGGCGGGTGATTAATTTGAGCTTAGGTACGATCGCTTCTGCTACAACCATTACTGACGTATTCAACATTGAAGCAATGGTGACAGCCGCTTTTTCTTCGGGGGCGGTGGTCGTGGCTGCCTCCGGCAATGACTCAAAATTTGCCACACCTCTGACTTCACCGCCGGTACCGGATATTAAGCCATTTGGCCAACCTGCGGCATTCAGCTTGACCATCGGGGTTGGTGGTACAAATGCGAATGGGGTACGTTCCTGTTTCGCCAATAGTGTGGATGGCGGAAAGGGAGATGTGTCCGCTCCTGCCGGAGATGGCTCTCCTAATTGTGTACCGTCTTCAGCTACCAAATGTGCGGTAGATCCCAAGCTATGCTTGATAGGATCGGTTACGCCGGTGGATAATAATGGCAAGACCAGCTATGGATATTGGCGCGGTACATCTTTTTCCAGTCCATTGGTAGCGGGATTAGCAGCACGGATTCTGGCGCAGACGGCGGAAGCCGCCATTCCTATCGATTCTTTATCAGATCCCTTGCCGGATTATCTTTCCTTTGTGCGCGCCAAACTTCAGCAAGGCATAAATCCCATATTGCCACCTGGTGATCCTCAGGGACTGGGTAAAATCAATATAAAGAATTCCTTGCCCTGAAGTGTACTATTAGCTGAATTTACTGAATACTTCAAGGTGCGCTAGATAGAGTCACTTTACGATTTTGCAATGGGTAAACTGGTAACTCGCCTTTGCGCTTCCGGCGATGACACCGCCAACATGTAGCCGCAGAAAATTAAGATAACCCCTATTAGCTCGCTGCTGTAGAGAAAACTCGAAGAGCCCAACCGGCTGAGTGTGCCACCCAGGGCGGGAGAAAGACCACCCAGGGCGATAAAGACATTTCCCCATACCCTGGCAGGCAAAACCCGCTTATGCCAGAAGAGCCAGGCAGAATACACGGCGCCACCTACTAATCCCAAAGTCCCGTATATATTGAAAATGGGAGTCAGGGTACGAATAGGGGCGGTTCCCATCAACGTCCGATATTGTACACTTAGTGAGATGTGAGGATCAAAATTGGCTGAGTTGAGAGGCATAATGAACGTAAGATAAACACCAATCAATGAAAAAATCAAGAGCAGAATTACTCCCATCTGAGCCCAGGAGCGTCGTGCGAGTAAAAATATGGTGCCCTGGCCCAACCAGGCTGCTGTTAACACAGCACCGCACAGGTACCAGATGCGAAACATAAAATCATTCCAGCCAAAGGTAAACCAGAACTCGGCGAAAGTTCCCAGGCCATACAGTACCAATCCTATTCCCCACATGAGTAAATACGGGGTCCCTCGCAAGGAAAACCGGTAGAGGACCATCGCTGCAAAGACCAGTGTTACAATTGTGGAAATGAGCGGTAGAATAGCTTCTATTGTCATCGTTTGCTCCACTGCACCCTTAAGAAATTCGTATTCAAGCTAGGGAGAGTTATTGCGAATAGCACGACCGAACAACTCATATATGTAATCTCCCATCTGGGCTGGTTGGTATTGGACACCGAAAAAAGTTGGCTAGCCGCAGTCAGAATGCAGTCTCGCACTTGCTCCTACTCAGGTTGTGCTGTGAAATCCTGAGGCATGTAGCTCCTCCTTACCTACGGCTAGAATTTATCTGCATTCGAGGGGGGGTATTTTCCGTATGAGGTGGTGATAATCCTTAATCCGCCTTCGAGCAGTCTGGGTTCAGGGAGAGAGATAGGTTGCCAATCCCGGTTCCACTTAATTTATGATTATAGCTTCCCTAACATATTGGTCAAGCTCCATTTCAGGGGGTAAGTGTGGGTATGGTGGCTGCCAGGATCTGGTTCCCTCGGACCAGGTAAAGGTGCTGTGCCGATTCGTCAACGACCAGATCTTGTAGTTTGCCGAATTTGGCAATTGCTAAGTCGCTCCCTGTTTTTGGGCGGAATTGACGTTCGAATTTTCCGGTCTTGCCGAATTGCACGATTCTCTCATTGCCTGTATCTACCACGTAAATAGAGTGCGTCTCAGGTGTGGTATAAAGCGCGGTCGGGTTGCGTAAAGGGGCATCTAATCCGGAGAGGCTAAAATCAACCAATTTCCCTTGCGAGAATTTCAAGATTGTGCTATCAGAGCGTAGGACATAAATTTGTCCGTCGATTGCCATGTCTACCCCGGTAGTGAGGTCCACTTTGGGGTCAGGTTGTAGCCAGGATTCTGGTTTTTGCGTATATCCCTGGGTCGAAGCCGTATAACGGAAAATCTGGTTAGCTGCCGTATCCAGGATATATAAATTTCCACCGAAGCTGGAAATCGCGACAGGGTGCTTCCATATCTGAGTTCCGGGGAGGTTAACCAACTCAATCGCTGGTAGGGTGGGATTACTACGCAATAATATCCCATTACTATCCAGGATCATATCGATATCGGTTGGCGCTATGTTGGGTCCGTGGTACAAAGCCATGTCAATGAGATCACCGATCCGGTTTGCTCCTATGCTTTCACCTCGGCTCACGATGATGCTGGCGGATGGATCGCTCAGGCCCATTCTATTACTGGCCAAACTGTATCGTAAAACCCGGCCGGTACCCTTGTCAAGAATATAGAGGTAGTTTCCTTGAATCTGTAATTGTCCTCCCAAACTGCCTTGCTCTTTTAAATCCGCTAATAAGGAAATGTCATTCAGGCGCACTACCCCATTGATGCTGTCCATTTGCCGCATAATCTGTATTTTTAGCGCTTGGGCATCTTTATGAGCAGGTTGTAATGCCAATACTTGGTCGACGGCTATTTGCGCTTCATTCACTATGGCACGCGCGGCAACCGGATCTTGTTGACTATTTAGGGAATTCTGGTATCGGTTCTGAGCTTCCTCAAATGCTGCTGCCGCCCGCGCTTGTTGTGAGCCCCGCACTTCCCAATAAGCCCCTAGCGTGAGGACGATTAGAAATAAGGGAATGGCAGTTGCCACGGTCCGGAAGATTATGCGATGGCGCGCTTGTGGTTGGTTTTGTGCTCCGCTTGCTGGTTCGGGGAGTATGCGGCGTAAAAGTATGACCAAAATACCTGCCATTGATCGTGAAAGTGCACTAAGGCCACTGCCGAATTTCAGGATCGTACTTGCCCCACCCCGAGATAGTCGTGACAGGTTAATGCTGAAGGGCCACCCAATCCTCTTGCGGGATTTTGCCAGGTCTATTCCCGTTATTAAAGCGTAGGAATTGGCGCTGGGGCGGTAGTCTTCAAACGAATCACCTGCGTTTCGAATAGCAGGGCCGGTTACACTTGATGTAGGCCCGAAATGAAAATCTTCCATTTCCTCCGCCTTTTGCAGGGCAGCAGAATCAGATTCTCCGGTAAACATAGCGGCGTCTGCTGCCGCACCCACCTCAATTTCCCTATCGGAAAAGTCATCCATAGGCACCTGGCGAGGCATGGGAAAAGGTATAATCCTATTTAAGGTAGATCGAGCTCTATCTGTTTTTGCTGTGGGCGGTTGCAGTTCGCCTGAGGTTTCATCAAGAGGATCTTTGAAGGACTCAAGCGTCTCACCAATACTTTGCGGCCCAGCAGCCAAGATCAGACCCCCGGCAGGTAATGCTGGCGTCTGACCGGCCAGGTGCGTAACTTCTGTTAAGGTAGCTCGCAAAGCCTTGTCAGACAGCTTGCCAGCATGTGCATCAGCGTATAAAAGCACAATTTTCCCATCCTGCAATCCCAGGCGATAAAATGAGGGGGAAATGCTGGATTGAAAGCCTAATGGGAGGGACTCAGTTGTAGGAATATAGATGGTTTGGGGCGGAGGTGGAGTAGGATAGCGGACCAGCCCTACCCTATCCATCACCACGATTTGCCCTATACCGGCAATTACACCCAGGGCCTGCACACCATTTGCAGTCTCTTCAAGTAGGACAGATGCTACACAATGTAAGTGGAGTTGGGCCAGTTTGGGCCGGTTTTGATTTTTTTGATACAGAAATTGGTTAATATTTTCCAGGACACCATTCAGTCCAAGGTGAGCATCCTGTCCTGTTGCGTTGAATGACTGCGTCGCAATTCGCAAGATATCTTTGTAAAGTATCTCTCGGTCCTCCATAGGCCCACTTAGGATCGATGCCATATATAAAGGCCGGGGGTCTTCTAAGATCAGGATATTGTCTCCTGGCCCGAGAGATAAGTTATGGATTGGCACAGACATTCCTCTTTTCCAGGTAAGGGTCAGCTATATTGTGCGATGAAACTAATATTACTTGCTTCCCTTTCCTCAGAAACTCAAAATTATTCCCACTCAATGGTCGCCGGAGGTTTGCTGGTAATATCATACACCACTCTATTGACGCCTGGAACTTCATTCACAATGCGATTCGATATATGCGCCAGCAGTTCATGTGGCAAGCGCGCCCAATCGGCTGTCATGCCATCCTGGCTAGAAATCGCCCTGATTGCTACCAGCTTCCCATAGGTGCGACCATCTCCCATCACTCCCACACTACGGACTGGTGTCAGTACTGCGAAGAATTGCCATACAGTTCTGCCGAACCCGGCTTTTTCTATCTCTTCTCGCACAATCGCGTCAGCTTCTTGTAGGGTTTTGAGTGCCTCTGGAGTTACCGGTCCGATGATACGCACAGCCAATCCTGGGCCGGGGAAAGGCTGGCGGAACACGATCTCAGGTGGCAATCCGAGTTGTAACCCCACCTGCCGCACTTCGTCCTTGAAGAGATAACGCAATGGTTCAATCAATTTGAACTGCATATCGGCCGGTAACCCCCCTACATTGTGGTGAGTTTTAATCTTTTGGGCTGCCCGCGTTTCAACTGAGGTGCTTTCGATCACATCAGGATAAAGCGTCCCTTGTACCAAAAAGTTAACCTGCCCCAGTTTTTGGGCCTCAATCTCAAAGACACGGATGAATTCCTCGCCTATAATTCGCCGCTTGAGTTCAGGATCTTCTACCCCGATCAGCCGTTTCAGAAATCGCGTCTGCGCTTCGACCATTATTACGCGCAATCCCAAATGTTCCTGGAAAAGGCGCATGGTTTGGGAACCTTCATTCTTACGTAGTAATCCATGATCGACGAAAATGCATGTCAGGCGATCGCCTATAGCTCTTTGGACCAGGGTTGCCGCCACAGTTGAATCAACACCACCAGAAAGTGCGCAGACTACCTGGCTATCGCCAATGATTTGGCGAATCATGCTAACACTCTCTTCCACAAACGCGCCTGGTGTCCATAAACCCTGGCAATCACATACTCGCCTGAGGAAATTGTTAAGTATATCTTTGCCCAGCGGCGTGTGTGCCACCTCTGGATGGAACTGCAAGCCATAGATCCTGCGGTTTCTGTTCCCCATCGCTGCCAGGGGGGAGTTCACAGTCTGGGCAATTGGCTCGAAATCTGGCGGCATTGCATCTATGCGGTCGCCATGGCTCATCCATACGGTCATCTCGTTGGGCAGTTGGTCGAAGATCGCTGTGCTTTGTCCCACTTTGGATATTTGCAATTGTGCCAGACCATACTCTCTCTGTGTCGCGGGGGCAACTTTACCGCCTAATTGATGTGCTAATAATTGCATACCATAACAGATTCCCAGGATGGGTAAGCCACTTTCAAGTACGTAGGATTTAAGGTAAGGTGCCCCCGCTTCATAGACGCTGGCAGGACCTCCGGAAAGAATAAAGCCCATCGGATTCAACGCCATCACCTGCTCGGGTTCGGTATCCCAAGGCAGTAATTCACAATAAACATGAGCTTCACGTACTCGTCGGGCGATAAGTTGGCTATATTGCGCACCGAAATCCAAAACTATAACCGTCTCACGTTGTGACATAATTTATCTCCAGGGTTTTTGCGTAGGGCTGCAGTTTAGCACTTCAACCTGCGCTGATAAAATTGCGCTATTTTCGGTGTCCCATCATAGGATGAATTTTTACCCGGTAGGACATTTCTAGGTTATCACAATTATAACAGAATCGCGTCAAAATCGGGAAGGAAGCTCTTGAGAAACTACCATCTGGTAAGAAGTAGGTTGACTTATTAAGATTTGTAAGGCGTATGGGTCCTGTCAAATCAAATGATAATGTTACCGAAAGGGAATGGCTCTACCAACTGATAATGTTACCGAGCTAGGCCAACTCCTTTCCAGGGAATAGGGATTTAGGATCAGCATCATCGTTAGCGGGAATAAGCCAACCGTCCTGAGGACAAGT
>SHYO01000188.1 GCA_009692745.1 Chloroflexota bacterium | reverse complement strand
AAGTTCCGTGACGGCGCCTGCCGGGGCAACGGCTAACCACCGGTTGGGAGCGCCAGGGTAGAGGGGCTGATCAGTCCGTAACTCAAAGCCTAGCACGTTCGTGTAAAACTCTTTGGCCCGATCCTGGTTGCTGACAAACAAACAAACTGTGCCTATATAATCGATCATGGGGTTGCCTCCTTGTATGGATAGATAAAATATCAGTTGAATCGCATGATAGCACAAATGTTCCGCAGATCAAATCACGATAATATCCCGGCGCAGGGAGTTTACTTGAAGGACCACTCGCCACTCCGCATTACCGGTTCCCTTGCCCCATTAGCGGTTATACCGTCCACATCCATCTGGCCTGAGCCGACCATAAAATCCATATGGATCAGGCTGACGTTGCCACCGGCCTGGATAAATTCCTCCTCGGACATCTTGGGGCCGTCGCGCATAGTAAACTGCAATCCCCGCCCTAGGGCAATGTGATCTGCGGCATTTTCGTCGTAAAGTGTGTTAGAGTAAATGAGGTTGGATTGAGAAATCGGGGAGCTATGCGGGACTAATGCGACCTCGCCTAATCGTCCCGCATTCTCGTCAGTGGCGATGATCTGGCGCAAAATATCTTCACCTTTTTCGGCCACCAGACTTATCACACGCCCGGCAGCAAAGGTCAAGCTGAAGTTCTCGATGAGGCTGCCGCGGTAGCTGAGGGGTTTGGTGGCTGCAACCACACCATTCACCTGCTCGCGGTGCGGTAAGGTGAAGACCTCTTCGGTGGGAACGTTGGCCGTAAATAAAACACCCTGCTGGCTCTTGCCGGCGCCTGCGGCCCAAAGGTGGCCTGCGGGCAATCCGACCGTCAGATCCGTTCCCGGCGCTTTAAAATGCAGCGCCTGGTACCTTTTTGCATTGAGATAATCGCACCGTTGGCGCAGGTTTGCGATATGCTGCTGCCAAACAGCTATAGGATCGGCTTCCTTTAGCCGGCAGGCAGTGAAGATGGCTTGCCACAGGCGAGACTCGGCCTGTTGCGCTGTTTCCCCTGGGAACACTTTCATAGCCCAGGCAGGGGATGGGACGCACACTATCGACCAATTCACGCTGCTGCGGGACACGTGCGTGCGGAGAGGGTAATTATGCTTCTCCGCCACCCGGCCGGCAATTGCCAGAGGTTCGGGGTCCAGGCCTTTCAACAAGTCTGGATCTCCTCCGCCCACTTGTAAGTAAGCGTCGCCCCTTTCCAGGCACTGCAGAATGCCGTCGGTCAACCAGCTTGGATATTCATCGAAAGTGTTGCGGGCGGCATGTTGGAATCTCACTAAGGTGAGCTCATCGTCGACCCACATGACATTTACCAGCGGGCACCCGTTCTGATAAGCCACCGTTGCCACCTGTCTGATGAACGACGCTGCGTGCAGTGGGGCCATGATCACCAGCCTTTGGCCGGGCTGCACATTCAGGCCCACCCTCACGGTCAACTCGGCGTACCGCTGCAATAGCTGTGGAAAATCCAGAGGTTCCATGTTGGTCCTTCCTTACACATTGTCCAGATCGTGCTTGCTAACTCGAAAATTAAGGGATATTATCTCAAACCGTTCGATCACCATTCCCACTCTTTGGCATCCCAAGTGGTTTGATGAGGTGCAACGTCATCGAGTAACCGATCCTCACCTTTGGCAGCCATCACCTGAAATTGTTGGTCCCAACCTTGCCGGGGGCCTTGGGATGGGCGGATCACAATTTGGTGAGGTTGTAACTCAAGCTCAACTTCCTCACCCCAATCGAAATGATCCAGGAAGAGCTTAGGAATGCGGATACCACGGGAATTCCCAATCTTAATAATCCTGGTCTTCAGGACACGAGTTTTTAAAATGGCAGTCACCTGTTTCTCTTCCCAAACAATGCCTATTGTAATTACATTGGATCTACATTATTTGCAAGTCAAGTCTGGCGAGAGGTGCATATTATCTATCCTTCCTCGCTTGCAGCGAAAACAAAAGCGGAATCGTGCCTCGCTGTGGGGGCAACCGCCACCAATTGTCATCCCCCTTTTCCATCATTGGGAATTTTGCGCGCGCTGCATAGGGAAATTCGTGCAGAAACTCAATCCGTAACCCGTTTGTAATGAGGGCATTGATCACTTCGCCCAGACTGTGGTTCCAGATATAAAAGGTCGCTTTCTCCCCCCGGTTATCCGTCGCATAGGAGCCTTCCATCTCAACTTGATCCGGCGTCTCTGAGAAGAAATATGGATTGCTGACCTGCAGCCCTGTTTCGGCGTCGGCATGGAACACCCGCATAAAAGGATAGTCCTCCACGATATAGAAAATCTCCCCAGGTTTCAGGAAATGGGCGATCACCTCACCCCAGCGCTGCAAATCTCTCAGCCAGTGGAGCACGCCGTACGAGGTGAAGACGATGTCGAACTCTCCGGCCAGTACATTAGGTAGATTGTAAATATCTGAGCAAACGAAATCAGCAGGGATGTTCAGCTCTTGGCTGAGGGAGCGGGCCAGGGAGATAGATTCCTCGGAAAAGTCCACGCCGGTGACAACTGCGCCCCGCCTGGCCCAGGTCAGCGTATCCATGCCGAAATGGCACTGCAGATGCAGCAGGCGCTTGCCGGATACGTCGCCCAGCTCTTCCAATTCGATGGAGCGCAACCGATCCTTGCCGACCCTGAAACCGGCCACGTTATAGAACGGGGCCTGCTCGTGTTCCTTCGTCCATTGATCCCATAATTGGCGGTTGGCCTGGAAATATTTGTCCGTACTCATATGGCAGGGGTTTCTTTCTGAGTTGTGTAAGGTTGTGCGAAGTTGTGTATTGGCCTAACCGGTACAAGTGGGAATGGGGGGAAGTAAGGTAAGGTTGTGTAATGCCTAAAGGCATTTACACAACCTTACACCCCCTTACCTCGTACTAATTGAACTCAACAAAAATCGGAGTGTGGTCACTCAACTGTCCCCATTCTTCATAGGCACCAACTGTCAAGCAACTAATTTGCGGTAGCCACTGGGTCGGGACGAAGCAATAGTCAATATGGTATCCCTTTTCGCGCTTGCGCTGTAGAAAGAAGGTGCTTTGGAGTTCTGCGCCCTGCGCTTCTCTGAAAAACTCGTGATAGGCGCTAGAGATGCCGCTGCTGGCTAACTCTGCCACGACATCAGAATGGTTACCCACCTTTCGGGTGCGATCCCATTGTTTATTGCTGTTGAAATCCCCCAGCAAGACCGTCTCACGGTCGCATATGAAATCCCGGTATGTGTGGATCGCCCGGTATACCTGCCCGACGTAACTTATCTGTCGATCTTCGTGGTTCATGGCCCAAACCGCCATCAGGTTCAGGCTGGAACTACCGCTCACTTTAATGGGAATACAATACTGAATGGCTGCGTCGTAGTCCGCCGCTGTCTCAAATTGCGCCGCCGTATAAGAGAAAATTCCTACGCCCTTGGATGGCGATGCTCCGAACCATAAACATGCCGTCGGATGCGGTATATCTGGCGCGAAGGTTAGCCTTGCGGGGCATTCGCACTCCTGGATGACGGCAATATCCGGTTGATACCGGGCAATCCGCTCAGCCTTTTTTCTGAAAGCTCCTTGACAATTCCAAGACACCATTTTCATATGGGACCAAGGTTTACCAGTGATCATGTCGCTTGGCTTGTCGTTTCGCTGAATAAAGTTTTTCCTCATTCCTTATCCGTGAACTGAAAGGCGTACAGCTTCATATCGCGCATGACAAAACGGATTTTGACAGGCCCAACGATATCAGCCAGTCCACCTTGTCCGCCGTGCCAGGTAAGGGGCTTGCGGATGGCGTTCCCGCTGGTCACATCTGCATCTGCCAGAGTATAACCGGGCAGCGGATGGCCCATACCATCCTGTAATTCCGCCCTCAACCATCCTCCGGCGCTCCCATCCAGGTTCACTTCAAGCCGGTTGCCCTGGAAGGTGATCGCCCTGGTCGTCAGCTCCCCGCCCTGGTATCCGGCATCCATCGAAATAAACCCGTCCCGTCGTATCGTGGCCCGGAAGAGCGCCGAGCGAATCGGGCCAACGCCCTCGTCGGTATGGTTCCGGTTGGTGCCCATGTAGTACAGCCATAGTTCGTCACCCACCGGAATCAGCCAAGGGTTAGCAAAGAGCATACCGGTCGCTATACTGCCATCGGCGCCGAGCCGGATGAAAGGCTGCCGGTTCCCCTCCCGCCGCCAGACGATCCCATCGTGGCTGGTCATGATCTGGATGTCCATAAGGGCCGGTTGGCTGTTGCCGCCCTGCCAATGGTAGAAAACGGAGGGGAACATCAGGTAAGCGTGTTGCGCCCAGGGGTACTTCATGGCGCCACTGGTATAAAAGTCCAACACCGGTTCGCCAGGTAGGCGCGCTACCGGTCCGGGGCTGTTCAGATCCAATTCATCCGCCTGTAGCACAATCTGTGTGGCCGACCAGGTGTGAAAATCCGGAGAGGTCAACCGGCCGACTGCGCGGTAGCGTCCTCTACCGGCAGTGGCCGCCTCTTCGCGCTGCTGGGTTTCTCGGGTGCGGGTGTAGCCTACATATTGTTCAATGCTGTCGTCCCAGAAGAACATATTCTGGGTATCGCACTGCTGTTGCGGCGGATTAGGTTGGCCGGGATAGATGTGCCAGCGCAGCCCATCATCGGAATACATAGCGTACAATCCGGCGCGGACCCCTTGGGCCATTTCGTCATCGGTAGGCCGGAACTTCGTCCACAATTTATACCGCTCCGCCGCTGGCGCCCGGTCATCCCGGTAGACGGTCGCGCCCTGTTGGCTCTGCCTTTCCAGCAATGGGGCGACGATATTGTTAGCGGTTGAGCCTTCGAAAGGGACCAGACCCAACGAGGGCACGGTCCAGTGCAAGCCATCTTCTGATTCGGCATAACACAGCCGGAACGCCCCCTCTGAAGGCAACCCGGTTTTGAAAAGCGCCCCATACCACAGGCGGAAGGTGCCGTTAGGCTCCCGGATGACCGTGTTATATCCCCCCAATCCCAGGCGTTCCCAAGGCCGGGCAGGGAGGAAAACCGGATCTGGATGCTGGATGGGTAGGTTCATACGACGTTCTATGCCTATAGAGGACTCGATCAACCGGTCTGCGCCGGTGAAGAGTTGTTTCTGTGTACCCACAGATATGGGTTCTGCCGGAAGATTTGATGCCATCTTTACCCTATTCTCCCTGTCGAGAGTACTCGACTTGATTTTGAGTTAGGCTGTATTAGTGCGTCCCGCTGATGGATATGGTGGTATGGAATGTTTTAGAGCATACCTCATCCATTTTCTTAGGTTCTTACTGCAGTTCTTACTGCACGAACCAGCGAATGGCAAAATGGTCCTCGGTATCGTGAAATTTAAGGGTATAAGGGTCGCAGATACGGGACACTACCAGGCCATCGGTGCGCACGAAGAGCCAGCCGAAGTCCCAGTTATGACTTTTGTACACCAGGGGAATAGCGGGCGCCACGCGGACCAGGGGATGGCTGCCCGCCATAAACTGTTTGCGTTCCGTGTAGTAATAACCAGATCCGGTCTGGATGAAGACCTCGTGATCCATGGCCTGAGCAGCATTATCTGCCAGGTCTTTATATAAGCTGCGCACAGCCACCTTCACCTCCCGGCCGGAGGCGAAGGCATCCCCCAAGGCTTCTACCGAACCGGAGATGACGGTGCCATCCGCTGCGTGGGAGAGGACTTCTTGCCACCTGTCGCGCACCCAGAAGCGGAAGACATTAAAATCGTAGATGAAGTTGCTGCTGGGCCCATTGGTTTCATCATCCCAGCCATCCAGGCGGTGGAACTTGGGCATCTGATTGGTATCACTCAGAAAAAGGGAGGGGCCCGGTGAGCCCATAAGGGAAGCCCCATCCAGCAGCGGGCGGGCAATGGCTTGCTGGCCGTTTTGATTGTAGAGGAAAAACGACATAGACGGGCGGGGACCAAAACCATCCGGCAGATTCACCGGTTGGCGCAAGGTCATAAAGCCTGCGGCCCAGCGGTCTTCCAATAAGACCGTTTCTCGGAATTCGGCCACCTCGCGGATCAGCTCCGGATTATCGGAGGTGACATCGATATGTTCGTTGTGGCGAAACTCGGTGTAGATGCGTAGGTCGGCGCCGCGCCGGATGGCATCGCATAGGGCGGCTTCGCTGCCGGCAGTAACTACGCGGTCTGAACTTAGTTCCAGTTCGCATTTCCAATCGGCCATTGAAGTATTCTCCTTTGTTGGACTGACCGCACGGTGCGCCGGAGCAAATTGCTATTTCCTCACTGAGCGCATTTCTCGGCGGTAATGAATATAACAATATGGTGATAAACAGTCAGGAGATCCTGATAGGATCAATGATGCCGGGATTAAGCCAAGTACTTATTGATTGACGAGATCCTTAGAAAGACCTGTGTTGCTTTATGTAGACCTGGGACTCCCCATTTGTCAACGGCCTTGTGGCAACATTATACCACAAGTACCGTTTAGCCTTTCGCGTCAAAATTAGATCTGAACTTAAACTCAACCTCATCTTGGCTGGGTTTTCCATCAACGCCTGTTAAGGGAATCTCCGGTTTGAGCTTACGCGATTCTTGGAGCGCGTTCCGATGCACGGCTACCAGATGCATACCCCGGCGCTGGTAAAAGCGGGTGGCGGGCTCGTTATCATTGGTGGTAATCAGCCACAGGCGCTGGCATCCCAGTTGCCGCGCTGTCTCGCGGGCCGCTTCTAACAAGGCTGAACCTAAGCCATGACCCGGTTGAGCCGCGTGCAACGTCACGACTTCCAGTTCGTAGCCGGTGACATGATAGGTCAGTAATGCGGCAGGAATCCCATCATATGTGGCGATGAAACCGGGCAATTGGTCAGCCTGGTGTAATTGGCCGCGTGATACGACGCAGGCGGATCCAGCGTAGGTCAGGAGGAAGTTGTGGACCCACTCACAGTCTTGGGGTTCAATATCGCGGATATCGATTGGCATTTATAACCCTACTTTGTGTTAGGTGCGGGGAATGTATCCGGGTGGTGGTTGCCACGGGCCGTTGGGATAATTGTATTCAATCGCCAGTTCCAGGTCGGCTACCTCGATAGGTAGCTCGGAGGCCAACCGGGCATTCCGTTGCGTCAGGCGCAGTGTGATAACATTGTCTCCCACCTGCACCCATCTGGACGGCACATCGAGGTTTTGCCAGGTCGTGGAGTCGGGCTGGTACGCGCCCGGTTCCATAGGATTGAGGCACAGTAGCAGGTGGTCGTTGAACTGCGCTTCCAGCCTGTCTGCTACCGTCAAGTTTGTAAGGTGAATGTGCAACCGGACCGCTCGTAATCGCGACCCTGCTTCAGCCAGATCATCGGCCACAGCGATGTGGATTTCCAGAGGCTCAAATCCTAGCGGGGCCGGAATCTGGCGCGGGTGGGGCAGGCAGTTAGGAAATGAGCCGTCGGTGCGTGTCAGCACATACCGTTTGTTCTTGTACTTTAGCCGCCGTGGCGAGGCGATATCATCCAGAGCCGCACGGTTGTCAAAATCATACGTGGCCGCTGTGCCGAACCAGTTGAACACGTACAGTCCATCCGCACCGTTACGCCAATGGCGGGCGGCGAGGGCGTGGATCATATCATGTGTCAGCGGAAGCATGACGGGAGGTTGGTAGAAGCAGCGCACAACGCCGCCGGTGTGCCCGGCTCGGTACGCTTCTTCAATGGCCGGCTGGATGGCTACCGCAGTGGGACGGGCCAGCTCTGCCCATTCGCTAATATCTTCATCCAGATCGGCGCTGAAAAATGTCGAGGGCACCACGATATCTACCAGGTTCTCCTTTACCCAGGTCGGCACATCCAGGCCCAATTTGCGGGTGCCGCCGATTGTGTTGGGCACCCTTACCGCGAACCCCAGCGTTTTCTGCTTCTTGGCGCCAATCCGGTCCAGAATGATGCGCGTCTGCCGGATGAAATCGGTCATCAGCGGCATATTTCTCTCTTCTTCGCCGAATTTGAAGTATCCCGGGCAGCGCATGAAGTCGTACAAAAAGCCGTCCAGGTCATAGCGTTCGCTGGCTTCGGCCATCACATCCAGCCGTAATTGCCGCACTTCCGGGTGAGCATAATCCTGAAACGACTGTAGAGATTCTGCCAAACGGGACGGCCATCCCTGGGCGCCGGCCGGACCAATACGGTATTCCGAGTGTTCAGCGTAGAATTGGGAACCGATCAAGCGTACCACATTGCCTTCATTGTCCGCATGGTGCCAGTCGTTCATGCTCAGGCGAAACCAGAAGTCTATCCCCAAGCGCCGGGCTTCCTGGATTTGCACTGCGAGAGGGTCAATGCCCAATTCCCACAGGTGCTTGATATTTTCCGCATGGCGCCATAGCGCTACGTTGCCCACTTTGGCCCCGCGGTTGAACCGGTCTACGATGAATTCCATCCCCGGTACTTGGGTGGGATAAGAGACGGTATAGCCGCAATCAGGTCCGAGAGCGCAGACATAGGCATCGACCGGTGTGCCCTCGAAATAGCCGAAGTGCGCCTGGGCCACCTTCACCGGGTCGATAGGCGGGTTGTAGAAGCTCTCCTGCCCATGATTCTGGTCCCACATGATGCGATAAGTTTTACCCAACCGGTTGGTTGGTTTACCTGTTTTATTCAATTCATGCGTCAGGAGTCGCTGGGGCATGGCACTTTCCTAAAAAACAGTATTCAACCTAGAGATAAGTCTCTTCTTTCGCGTAAAAATAGAAGGAGTTAAGGTGAATTTTCAGACAGATGCAGGTAGAGCGAGACCGGCAAGCCCAGATAGGTCAAGATAGGTAGCAAGTGATCGGGTAGAGGTGTGAGATGCCAAACCTGCTGCGCTCCCACTTG
>SHYO01000011.1 GCA_009692745.1 Chloroflexota bacterium | reverse complement strand
ATGGCGCGGCATCTCCGGCAAAGAAGTCGCTACCTGGTAGAAAATGTGTACGATAATGTCGTCTGTAGTCATGAGATTTCTCCTTTTTGGTTTCGCCACCATAAGGGTATCTCATGACTACCTTTTTCTCAACTAGCACCAATGGTTACATACCAATTTTATACCGGGAGATCTCAAGGTCTGGTAGGAGAATTTCCACAAACCGGCCATTTCCAATTCATGCCACCCAGACTACCCCTCAAAGGTTTGTGGCTGGTGGGTGACAGTATTTTTCCCGGACAAAGCACCGCCGGTGTAACCTTAGGAACCATGCATGTGGCCGGGGCAATTGCCGGGCAGACGATTACCAGTATAAAGGATCCCTTTCCCAAAACAGATGGCGCTCCTGAAATCTTGGTCACCCACCGCTAGATCTCTCGCTTCGCAAAACGCCTATAGCATGTGGCAATTGGATAAAAATTGTGTATAATATCCGGTAAGGATTGTGTATTGTTTCACGGATGAAGCTCTAATACCTGGCGCTTTTCGGGGTACAGAAGGTTTCGGTGAACAGGTTCAATACCGGCCCATCTATCCAGAAACCCGGTAGTCCGTCAATAGTGATGTGACCGGCAGGGGCGCAGTCACCGCGCCAATTTACCCGATAGCCAAACAGTGTTGGCGGATTATCAGCTTGTCAAGATTAGGATATAAGCAGCGAATTTACCAACGATATCGCCGCGTTTCATACCGACGATGCCGGCGAAAGGCTGCAGGTAATCACAACCACCATAATAATTGCTAGCAGAACGATGGCCTGAACCACCAAAATCGTTCCGCGAAAGGATTACCACATGCACGGCAACAACCGTCATTCTACTAATACGTCAGGCGATATATCAACCACAGACCGTGTGCCACCATCAGGTATTGTGTCTGGTCCCGTCGTCTCCGGGCCTGTCAGGCGGCCGCCGAGCTATTTCGATCTGATCGCATCCGAGTTGGATATGGTGGAAACCAGCTTGCGCGACAACTCTGAAGTAAAGTATCCGCTGCTTGCCGAAGCCCTGAGCCATATTGTCAGCAGCGGCGGGAAACGCATCCGGCCTACCCTGGTACTTCTATCTGCTCACCTGTTTGAACCTGGCCCGGACTTGGACAAACTCATTGCCTTAGCGGCCTCGGTAGAAATGCTCCATACTGCCACTTTGATTCATGACGATATTATTGACGGCGCCTTGATGCGGCGCGGTTCGCCTACCCTCCATACTATGTGGTCTCGGGGGGCTACGGTATTGGCAGGAGACTATATGTTTGCCCGCTCCGCCTCGCTGGCAGCCGAAACCGAAAATGTCCGTATCGTCAAGATTTTCTCGCGTACACTGCAAATCATCGTCGAAGGTGAGATTAGCCAGGCATTTCACGCAGGCGGCATCCAAAGTAAGGCCGATTACTATCAGCGCATCTATGCCAAAACGGCTTCGCTTATCGAAACCTCTTGTAAGACTGCGGCCGTCCTGGCTGCAGCTTCCGAAGCCCACATCCAGGCGCTACAAACTTTTGGCCACGAGATCGGTATGGCTTTTCAGATTGTAGATGATGTATTAGACTTTATAGGCAAGAGCGGAGATTTGGGGAAACCCGCAGGCAACGATCTGCGCCAAGGACTTTATACGCTACCGGTTCTAAAATATATTGAAATGGGTTTCCCCATCGATGCTACCATGGATGCAGTCCTGGGTGGAGATCGCGATAGTGTCAAAGTAGATCATGTTGTATACCGTGTAAAGGACTCACCGGCCATCGTGGGGGCGATGCAAGAAGCCCGTGACTTTGCCCACCGGGCGCGCCGGGCGCTTGAGAATGTGCCCTCCGGCACTTATCGAGATAAGCTTGAGGAACTCAGCTACTACATAACCGATCGTGAAATCTAGTAGTCCTAGTGGCACAGCGCATAAAGAGGTACGTATTATGGCAATTGGAACCAGAGAACTACCTTTATTTCCATTGAACCTGGTACTATTTCCCGGGATGGTTCTGCCACTCCACATCTTCGAGGAAAGATATAAGCTCATGATTCGCACCTGTCTGGAAGAAGGTATGCCCTTTGGTGTAGTCCTGGCCCGGTCTCACCGCACCGCAAATCCGGGTACCCAGATCGGATTTCCGTTGCAACTGCCCCATAGTATAGGTACCACCGCGATGATTACCGAGGTTGAACGGCTTTCCGATGGCAGAATAAATATCATCACTGTAGGACAGGAACGTTTTCGCGTAATAGATTTTCGTCACGATCGACCCTACCTTGTGGGCAATGTAGAGAGTTACCCTGCCGCCGCCCAGGAATCGCTCCTCTTTTTGCAGCACAAAAAGAGCTTTGAGCTCCACCTGCAGCAATACGCCATGTTAGTGCGGAATGTAACCAGACAAAAAATACACCTGAGGCGCTTCCCGGCCGACATGATTTCTCTGGCTTACCTGGCGGCGATTACCCTACAAGTCAAACCTGAAGATAAACAACAACTGCTAGAGGCTGCCACAACAAAATCTCTGCTGGATGTAACCCACCGTTTATTACTCCGTGAGATACGCTTGCTAGAAATCATGCAAGCCGCCCAAAATCATGATGCGCCCGATGATCGAGACTCCGCCAATAACTTCTCTATGAACTGAGATCGTTTGAACTTACCATTACCACGCCGCACCGGACCTCGGGCATACCTGGAATTATTCGACCGGGTCGTTACACCGGCTTTGTGCGCTTATCAGCCTGAGTTCATACTGGTTCAATTTGGGACGGACGGCCACTTTCAAGACCCATTAGTCGGCCTGCGCCTCACCAGTCTCACTTACCAGGCCCTGGCAGCCCGGTTGCATACCCTGGCGCATGCGTTGTGCCAGGGTCGGCTGCTCTTGAGAGGAGGTGGCGGCTACCATCCTGAGGCTACCGCCCGCTCGTGGATGCTTATGATGGCAACATTGCTCAATGACCTTCCAGCCCGCATCCATGCCGCCCTCTGGATCATGGCTGATGCCTTGCCCGATCCCCCTGACCAGGCTGCCGACGGGCGAGCGCTGGCCCTGATTCCCCAGGCAATCGCTCAATCCGCACCAATTTGGAAAAGCTGGCGCATGCCCTCTGGTGCGGCGATACCTGGCTCATTAACGGCTAGTCAGGCACTTCCCCTCCATGCATAATAGCGCCATCGCCCACTTGGGATGTGTAATCTGCCACCGAGGCGCCCTGCGCTTACACGCGGTGATCCACTGGCAGACCTCCGCGGAGGTACAGACAGGCATCACCTCCTGCGCCTACTGTGGCGCCACTTTCCCGATTCGGGAAGGCATTCTCGACCTGCTTCTACCAGATAGTCTCGCCCAACTTAACCTGGCCAATCGGAGCAATCATCTGGCCCCAATCGCCTGGGGATATGAAGATCTCTGGCGCCGCCGATCTCTGGCCCTCCTCAGTGGCCGCCCTTTCTCCAATGAACAAGAATTGGATTTGGTTTCGCGTATGTTCTTTTCCTCCCTCCCCCCTCCGGCACAGGAGGGTACCAAACTCTTCCTCGACCTGGCCTGTTCAACTGCTCTTTACGCCCGCGGTCTGGCCCGGCGGCTACCCCCTACCTCCACCACAGCTAATTCTACGGAGATCATTGCCATCGATAACGCCTGGCCCATGTTAAAAATGGCCCAGGCCAAATTGACCCACCAACCCTACGACACCATCCCCATTAGCCTGGTAAGGGCAGATGCTGCCAACCTGCCCTTCTTGAAAGGCACACTCCACGGGGTGGTATGTGGCGGCAGTCTCAATGAATTCAACCATCCGCAGGCGGTACTCCAGGAATTGACCCGCGTACTTTCCCCCGGCGCACCGGCCGTAACCATGTCCCTATTACAGGCTAGCAGTTCTATGTTACAATCCTGGGTACAATCTGCCATCAGTAATACATCGGGCATTAAATTCTGGACAGCGCCCAAAATCCGGCAAATGTTTCAAAATGCTGGTTTTCGGCTTTTGGAAGAGCAGATATTGGGCATCGTAGCGGTACAAAATTGGCAAGCCCTATAGGCATCTTTGCGCGGGCTACCCGTTCGTTAAGCTAAATGCATAGGGTGGGGCTGTTTTACCATGACTACTGAAGTCTTGATTCTAGGCGCCGGATATGGCGGCCTAACTGCAGCTATCGAATTAGAACGGAGGCTGCGGCAAGGCGCTGATCTCCACCTGACCCTGGTGGATCGAAATCCTTATCACACCCTCATGACCTTGCTCCATAAGGTCATTGGAAATACCATTTTACCCGAGGCGGCGCGTCTACCTCTGGAATATCTCCTCCACCAGCGGCAGATCAGCCTGGTACAGGCTACCGCGCTGAAACTAGACCTGGCCTCCAGGCATGTTATCACCGATGCCGGCCCTCTCCCCTACGATTGTTTGATCCTGGCTTTAGGGGGAGAGATGGATTATTACAATGTCCCCGGTCTGGAAAAAATAGCTGGAGCGTTTGGGATGCAGGTCTTGGATCTCTTTGACGCCCGACGACAGGCAGTTTCGTAGGTATTGGTCCGTTCTAATTGTTTCAACCGGTTCGTCCTCTAAAGCTGTGGATTCTGGTATGGGACAAAACAAGATAATCATGATATAATCTTCTGCCGCACAACCATGCCCACTCCAGAGTTTTAACTAACAAACATCGTGGTTCGGCAAGACCGGCCGGTTCGATAAAGTAGTCGCCGAACAAAGCACGGAATCAGCCGCATGAATAGCGAAACCTCAGTGATTGCCACAAAAGTACTTTTACCCCGGCGCCGCGCCGAATGGGTACGCCGGCCGCGCTTACTGGATTTCCTCGATGAACACATCGACAGTAAATTAACAATCATTGTGGCTCCCGCCGGGTATGGCAAGAGCTCTCTCTTGATAGAGTTTGCTCACAATGCCGACATTCCGGTGTGCTGGTATAGTCTGGACGCCTTTGACCGCGTCCTCGCATCTTTCTTGAGCACCTGATCGCCTCGGTCCAGAATCGTTTCCCAACCTTTGGACATCGCTCCCTGGCAGCCTTGCGCAATACTGCCAACCTCGAAAATAATCTTTATCAGGTTGTAGCTGCTATCGCTAATGAATTATATGAACTCCCCGATTACTATACCCTGATTCTTGATGATTATCACGTTGTCGATGAAAGTGGCCAAATCAACGAGATTGTCGGCCTACTCCTCCGCTACTTGGGAGAAAACGGGCACATAATTGTCTCCAGCCGGCTCCTGCCTGGCATCCCCAACCAGGCATTGATGGCCGCCCGGGGCGATTTTACCGGTCTCTCTATCGATGAGCTGGCCTTTACCCCTGGGGAAATCCAACTCCTGTCGCAACAAATCTACCAAATCGAGATCGACCAGGCCAGAGCCCACACCTTGGGAGATGCCAGCCGTGGTTGGATTACGGCCCTCCATTTATTGGCGCAAAGTGATCGTGAGGGTCTACGCCAGGGCATAATACAGGGTCGTAGTGCCGAAACCATCTATAGCTACCTGGCCGAACAGGTACTCAGCCAGCAGCCTATCCAAATTCAGCAGTTTCTTCTCGATTCCTCGGTGCTGGATCGTCTTTCACCGCACGTATGCGATTCCTTATTAGATCGCAACGATTCCACCGAAATTTTGACTCTCCTGGAACATCAAGGGCTATTTATTACGCGCCTGGGCAGCGACGAAACCTGGTATAGTTATCATCCCCTCTTCGGCGATTTTTTACGTAACCGCCTGGAACTCTTGCAGGCTACCCGATATGAGGCGCTCACACTGGATTCAGCCCGCTTTTACGCCTCACGGGGCGAATGGGAGGAGGCTGTTAAACGTTACCTGCGCCTCAACCATTGGGAAGAAGCCGCTTTGACTATCGAACACGTCGAATATGCCCTGTTCGAAGCCGGTCGTACTGCCACATTAGCCTCGTGGCTAGAATCCCTACCTGCACCTATAGTGGAAGAACACCCCCGCTTGATTTCTCTGCAAGGGAAATTGCTTGTTGAACGAGGCATGCTGGACATGGCCTGGTCCCGCTACTTAGAAGCCCTGGCGCGATTTGAGACCACCGGCAACCCGATAGACCTGGTCACCACCCGATTGCGCATGGCTATGCTGCTGAGATTCCAGGGGCGATATCTTGAAGCTCTAAAATTTAGCCAGGAAAGCCTAATCCTCCTCCCCGCAGCTAAGATAGGTGGAGACCTGACCTCGGAGAAAATAGCTGCAGAATATTTATCTGTAGATGACTTAACGGCCAGCCTTTTGCAAGACCAGGGACATTGTTATTACCAATTGGGCAATCTGGAACAGGCTATTGCCTGTTATGAGCAGGCTCTGGAACGGTTCACCATCGCCAAACAGCATGTACAGACTGGCCCCCCCCGCCTGACAAATGGGGGATACCTCCACCATAGTCTGGGGATTGCCTACCGTGCTTTAGGTTACCTGGATCGGGCTTTTGACCAATATGAGGCAGCCTTGCGCATTTGGACGAAGAGCGGGAACGAAGGTCGCCGCGCCAACACCATGAATAGCTTAGGCGTCCTTTATCACTTGCGGGGTGAAATAGATAGAGCTACCCAATGCTTCAACGAAGCCCTGACAGAAGCACACCAAGCAGGTGCTTTGCGCGTTGAATCCTATGTTTTAGCCAGCCTGGCAGATCTCCACAAAGATCAAGCAGATTATGCTGCTGCACTGGCATATTATCAGCAATCTCTGGCCATCGCCCGGCAAGCCCACGAAGCTTTTGCTAGCCTCTATGCCATACTAGGTCAGGGTGAAGTCTACCGTCTGATGGGAGAATTCGGCAAGGCCGAAGAACTGCTGACATTTGCTCAGACGGAAGCAGAGCAACATGCATCAACATATGAGCTCGGCCTGTGCAATACCGCCCAGGGCATACTTTCTTGCGAAATGGGCCAATTAGATCGTGCCAGGATGCTCTTTAATACCGCCCTCGAAGCCCAGGGCGCCGGTGGCTTTAGCTATGAGACCGCGCGCTTACATCTCCATCTTGGCCAGGTAGATTTCCTCCAAGGATTTCTGGACGGATGTTTGGCGCATCTGGGAACCGCGTTCCAAATATCCAACAAACAGGGGTATGACTACTTTTTGGCAGTAGAAGGCCGGCGCCTACAAGGCCTGCTACACCAGGGGGCCCAAGCAGGCCAGCCCTGGTCCTCCCAGGCGCGCCACATCCTGGAACGCGCCAAGCAGATTAATGGCGCCACCTATGGAGAATCGGCAGGATCGCCTGCTGGCGCTGGATCGCGCATCCTGGCATCTCCTACAAACCAACCTGAATTAGCCGAGTTACAAATCTACGCCTTGGGGAAGCCTAATATCCGGAGAAAAGGCGCCACCCTGGACATCGGCCGCGAACAAGTACTGGCACTTTTCTACTACTTGCTGGCCCATCATCCTCAAGGTATCCGCAAAGATGAATTGGAAGAAGCCTTCTGGGGCGAAATGTCACCCCAAAAAGCTTCCGGTGCACTCAAAATTACTTTATATCGACTGCGCCAGATGCTCGTACCTGTCTCATACAGCAACGGCTGGTACGCCCTGGAGCCAGGTAACTACTGGTATGACGTGGAACAATTTGATGCTTATCTGGGATTAGCCCGCCAGGATAGCGCTGATACCCGCGCTCCGCGTAACAGCAATCAATATGTAGAAGCACTGCAGAAAGCCCTAGATCTTTATCATGGTGAATACCTGGAACACATGGATGTCCCCTGGGTCCAGGCAGAACGGGCCCGTCTCCGCCAATCATACCTTGGGACTCTATTAAACCTGGCTCGTGCTTATGGAAGCCAGAATAAATATAACGAAGCCATCGAAATCTACCGTAAAACCGTAGAGGTCGATGGTTACCAGGAAGAAGCCTGGCAAGGTTTGATGAGATGCTATGCCCATCTCGGAAACCGGGCAGAGGCCCTTGGTCTTTACCACAAACTGGTCAGGGTATTAAGGGAGGATCTGGCGCTTGAACCGGCCCCCGAAACTCAGAAACTATACGATCTTATTCTTGACATGAATTTACAGTAGAGCCAAATCAATGGTATTTGCGGATTCATCATCGCCTGATATGCGCCAAGTTTAAAAGGAGCCGCTACCCAGGGCTCCTTTTTGTATCCCGTCAATGCCCTGTCATCCTCTGCACCTCCTACCATTCCACCTTACCTTGGTATCCGGTATCTCAGCGGTATCCAGGTGGTAACCAGCGGCTGATATAGTTATATACAGTTCACTAAATAATAATCAACAAACGTTTGCATATATATGGAGGTTCCCATGAAAGCTCGTTTTTCATCCTTCGTACTGTCCAAGTATAACTCTAACGCCCTGCGCCTGGCGCTTTTCGTGCTGACCCTGGCCGCTCTGGCGCTCGCTGGCGCAGCACCCGACGCCACCCCGGGACAGTAAGCCGGTACAACACCCATGTTGTTTTTTGCAGCAGCACTTTTCATCATTCTACTCCTGCTACTTTTTTGGGGACGTGGTCGCCTGGCAGAACTAGAGTTGCCTAAACTGGATCTTCTATGGTTACCCGTTCTGGCTCTTGTTTTGCAGTTTCCTGTATTCTTGTATTTTTTCGATCGCTACGGATTGCGGTTGGGGATGTTATTACTTTCTCAGGGTATGCTGTTGATATTCTTGTGGCTTAACCGGCATCTACAGTTTATCCAAATCCTGGCAATTGGATTCCTCCTCAACTTGTTGCCCATGGTGGCCAACGGAGGCTATATGCCGGTAACCCCTCAGGCATTGGCAACCATGCATCCAGGTACTGTTGCAGCCGATTGGCCATCTCAGGTACGCCTCGCATGCGGGGAATCGTCCTGAATCAGTCTGAGACATGGTTGTGGCCGCTCTCAGACGTATTCGTCTGGGGTCCTTTTCCTCTGCCCCCGGCCCCGTGGGCTATAGCATTCAGTATCGGCGACTTAATACTAATCCTAGGATTTGCTTGGGCCTTTTTCAGCACCTTGCAGAGCCACAGATTACCCGCACCCTTCTTCCAATTAGACCCACAGCAGAGCCAGAGAGGAGATTGACTTATGCCTGAACCCTTTGAGGTTTCTGTTTGGCCTTCTTCTGGGAGAGGAGACCTCCAAACTCCACATCCCGAACTGGAACGTCTGGTTTGTGCCGCTTCCATTAATGCCCGCTTTCGCCAGCTATTTCTGGCCAATCCTTTGGCAGCGGCTGACGCTGGATACCAGGGGCATACATTCCTCCTAAATCATGAGGAAAGAATATTCTTACAAAGCTTGAAGGCTGCCACGAATCAAACTCCCACAATTCAATTGCTCGCGAGGCAGATTGCTCATTGGATCTCTCCTAATGTAGACCAGTTTGCGGCGACCTCCTTGGAGATAGCGGTAGTTTCGACAAAGGAACATTCCCTGCCGGATGCCCTACATATGAATGTTTTACAGGTCGAAAACTCCAGCAACGAACCCGGACCTTTAGCCACATCTCAGGAGCAAAAACAACCAAAATATAGCCAATCCGAATCGCCTTCCATCTTGCTACCGGCTAAACACAGTAGGCTTCGTAACCATTCTATGGCCTTTGTCTGGAGCCAGACGTAGTGCTCGCGGCGCGCGCTTACCAACAACTCCACGATACCAACGCTGAGATGTTGCAGGCACTTACCACCGCAATTCAATTGCGAGATGTAGAAACCGAGGGGCACTCTCAGCGGGTGATGCGATATTGCAGATTACTGGCTGAGCGTATGGGGTGGCCACTTGAAGAAATCGCTACCATCGAACGCGGCTCCATCCTGCATGACATCGGTAAAATTGGCATTCCGGATGCCATTCTGCATAAGCCCGGCCGCTTGACCTCCGATGAGCGGCAAATCATGAAACAACACCCGCTGATGGGCCATGCTCTAATCCAACGGGCGCAATTTATCGGGGCCGCCGCAGACATCGTGCTATATCACCATGAACAGGTCGACGGAAGTGATTATCCAACAGGACTGATGGGAGACCAGATCCCCCTTTCAGCGCGCATCTTCGCACCGGTTGACGCCCTTGATGCCATGACCAGTAACCGGCCCTATCGAAAAGCATTGACCTTTGAGGTAGCTGCCGAAGAGATCGCGCGTCATGCTGGTACCCAATTCGACCCCGCCGTCGCCACAGCCTTTCTCTCAATCCCCCTATCAACCTGGAAAGATATACGAGGACAGGTTGAGCATACCATTGGGGAGCGGATGGCTGACGCGTTACACTTGGATCAAACGCAGTATCTCCTCTCAGCTTCCTGAGGTCATTGGTTGAACTGGTTTCCTGATGATGATCTTTGAAGGGCGTTGCTTGAGAATATTTCTAAGGAGGTTTCCTCTGGATAAATTCAGGCCATCCGCATTACGACATTAGCCTCGCTCCAAAGTCGCTCCAACTGATAGTAGGTACGCTCTTGTGGTGCGAAAATATGCACTACCACATCACTGTAATCCACGATCACCCAACCGGAGGCGGCAGAACCCTCCTTGCGATAGGGAGACTTTCCCTGTTCTTTCAGATCTTCGAATATATGATCCGCGATAGCCTTGATCTGCCGCTCATTATCCCCTGTGACGATCACAAAGAAGTCGGCAATCACAGACACCGATCGTAAATCCAATACCAGAATATCAGATCCCTTCTTGCTCTCGACCGCATTCACGACAGAATGCGCCACATCTAGAGATGATACTAGACTAGTTTCCATTATCCTCCTAATCCAAGATTCACGAACCCAACACAATCAGGCATATAGTATACCACAGGTCTATACCCCCAACCAACCAATTATCATCCAATCTGAGTCTTACCTATCAAGGCTGCAAGCTGGTCAAAATCTGCTGCGCTATGGGCAAAGGCCCATTATCCATCGATCCTATCGCTTGCCGCACTTCCTGTAACGCTTCGGCTGGTCTCCCCAAAACCTTATATATCACTGCCAGTTCCAAACGGCGCTGCGAGTCGGTAGAGTTCTCCTGGACCGTTCTGAGCCTTTCCTGCAGAGTCTGCGTTGGGTCAATTGTCAAGGCTTGCCGATAGGCCGCTTCCGCATTGACCAGGTCTCCCCGGAGCAGGTAGATGTCACCCCAAAGCGCGTAAGCCGGCGCATAGCGGGGTTGTAGCCGTAAGGCCTCCTGGGCCAGCGCAGCAGCCCGGCCCACGTCGCTGCGATCGACATACAACTCGGCTGCCTCAACCAATATCGGCACGTTGCGCGGACCCAGGATAACCGCTTTTTCATACATTCGCATCGCCAGGTCAAGATAGTATTGTCGACTAGCCGGGGTACCGGCCCAGGCAGCTCGAATACGAAAATGGTACCCGAGGCGAGCCAAACCTGCCGCATTCAACGGGTTATCCGCAATTCCCTTTTGTAGGGCAGCTTCGGCTTCATCCATTAAATCATCCTTCTGGCTTGGCGGCAAAGATCTGGCTGCCTCAATCGAAGCTTCATCTTGAAACCGGCGGTAGTGATCCTGGTATGGCGCTAAATCCAGCGCCTGTTGAAAGGCAGCGTTGCCCCGCAGCCAGTCATGCGCCTGCAAATAAATCAGACCGCTGCGGAAGTACATGTCCGCCAATACAGGTCGTTGATTCATCCATAGACTAAATATGATAGCTACTATTCCCCCGCCCAGATAAACCAGGTATCGCCACCCCCGCTTCTGTCCATTCCCCACTCTCTCAAAGGAGGTGGCTGCCCCCCCCCCGCCCAAACCAGTAACAGCAACACCAGCACCCCCTGGTAACCCCACCACAGCCATTCCCCTCGCTTTTCGGCCACCAACAGGAGGTGCAGTATAAAATACAATCCTGTCAGAGTAAGTGAGAGGATCACAAATTTGATCCTCTCTGTTGATTTTTCCTCTGCACTATATAACATAAGACCAGATACCCAGGTAAAAAAGAGCAACAACGCAATAGGGACACCGGCATTCCGTAGGCTAATCTCAGGGGTAACAAAATCGAAGATAAAGGTTATCATCAGAATCGCGGTAACCATGCCCCAAAACATCCAGGAGAACCCACCGTTACCACTCTCTGCAGGTTGACTATAGGTATCTTTACCCCAAACTGATTGTGGTAGGATTACCAGCACAGCTAGTTCAATCCAGAACAGAAAAGAAGTAGCCACAATGGCAATCCCAAACTGCATTTCCACCAAGTGTCCGGCTATTGCAGCTATTAAAACGATCATGGGCCAATTGATTTTTGCTCTATCCTGCTCCCTACCCAACTTTTCGGCTATGTCACTTTCTGCCGCAGCATTCGGCTCTCGTGTTTCCATCCAGGGATGCCAGATAAGCCAAAGGATCACCCCAGCAAGCAATCCCAAACCAGCCAGAATGCCGAAATACGGGTTTAGTCCCGGCGCCAGGAGCGCTATTCCGCCCCCGGCCAAAGATAATCCGGCCATCAGTATCCATAGTAACATATACTGGAACCGGCGTGCAGCAGGCCATACGTAGCGCAACCCGGCCGCAAATGCACAAGCGTAGATTCCCAGGGTCGCTAAAGCCCCCAGGAGTCCCCCTGTGTAAAGCGCATCCAGGATCACGTTGTGGGCCCGGTCATACAGCGTACCCACAGTATTGGATAACGAAACCAGGGCTTCGGGAAAAACTTGCCCAAAGGTCAATATCAGGGTATCCGAACCATATCCCACCAACCAGCGAGCTGGTTCACGGTCTAGAAGCTTGAGAATCGCCCCCCAGGTAAGTAATCGGGTTTGACTTGTGCGAGAGGTGGCATCCAACGACCCTACCAGCCGCCCGGCATAGGGCAAATCTCGCGCAAATTTCAATGGAGCATCCGGCTGGCTGGCCACCAGCAACACACCGGCAATTACGATAACCGCCGCCAAAACACCGGCCAGGAGACGTTTCCTGTCTTGCAAGACAGCCCATAAGATCAAAATAATACCGATCTCCGTTATCAACCCCAGAAATGGTCCCCGGCTGAGCGTCAGAATTAACCCAATCGCCTGGAGCGCTGCCCCTGTGCCATACAACAGGCGTCCCCTCTTATCAGGGCGCCGGCTCTCCCCCGGAAAAGGGTATCCTAAACTGCCCAACAGAGTTAGCGGGAAAACCAACAGTAAATAGCTGCCCAGAAAGATCGGATTACCAAAGGTTCCAAAAACCCGCACCGTTGGCTCTTGAATATCCCATAACCCCGCGTCTAATCCTAACCGTTGCAGCACAGCGTAAAACGCCACAGCTATGCCTGTCAGACAAACGCCGCGCCAAAACCGGCCTATGGCTCCAGGGCGTGACAATACCGCTAAACCCAGGCCAAAAGCTCCCCCATACCCCAGGATGGCCATGAATCCTTCCGCCCGGTCGTAGGAGCCCCACCAGCTTAATACAGGTTGGATCGAGAACACTGTGGCAATTAAATAGGCAAGTAGATACGCAATAATGGACCAAATTAGAGGATTTCGTAGCAGCGGCAGCGTCTGCTGTTCTACCAGGGCGCTATCTTCAGCCTCGGGGCGCTTTCGCCCCTTAACTCGCCGAGATTCCCCGCGCGACTCCAGTGCCCCGACGCCCCAAAATACCAGGCCGCACAAAATAAGGGTGCGCAACCAGGCGCCTTTATCCGGCTCGAACAACCGTCTGCTGTAAAAATTAAAAAAGACCGGTACGGTCACACAAGCCACCAAGAAGGCAGCTTCGCTCGCTGCTTTGGAAAATATCCCCAGGCGTGTCCTCAAGAATTAACCCTTTGGGAATTACCTGTCCATCAGGTTTGGCCATACCGGAAGTATCTCTCTCACCAACATAACGGTGAGATACCTCACCAATCGTAGATTTCAGTTTGTTCCAGGATGGTACCCGTCTAGCCCGCAAACAACGGGCCCAGATATCTAGCTGGCCTCATGCCTTTTAGCTCAATCGATTATAGCAGAGGGCAGCTAAAGGCGCAAAGCATTATTGATATTTAGCGACTATGCGGTGTTGTCCGGCCAGGGGTGGTAGTGCCACCGGAAAATCTTTGACATCCCGCCGCCAAGGACCCACCCATGATGTTGAGCAGCATGTCCTCCGGCCGGACGGGGGTGTCAGATATCTGGTCGCGAATCATACGGGAAATGAGAGCGACATCGTCGAGATGAAGGCCATCATTAGCATATTGGTGACACAGAGCCTATGAAAATAAAGCAGCCCTCAGGTTTCCCTGAGGGCTGCTGGTCTAACTGAACCTTAGTACAACTGCTTCAACCTTAGCCCGCTTGCCTGAAAGTACTAGTTGTTACAGGCGTCGAAAGCCAGAGAATTAGTCGTGTTGGCCTTCGTTGTGGTGCTAAGACCATATGAAGCCTCATCATTATAAACGCCGTCATCATCGGTGTCCAGCCACACGAAAAGCGAGCCGACAGGCAGGCCACTAATCGTCGCCACGCCGGAGGCGTTGGTCAAGCCACTCTTTAGAATCGTATTGGCAGCATCACCAGCGTCGCTGCTGACGCGAACCCTCACGCCCTGCTCGGCCTTGCCGGTCCCATCGCACAGGACTGTGGCAGCTACCGTGGCGAGAGTCGTCGGCAGCGTGGCGTTAACTGTTACCGGTATACCATCACAGGGCAAAGTCCAGACTGGTGAGAATAAAGTCGCACCACCAGACTCGAACTTAAACCTTACATAGAAGTTGCCAGGGACCGTCAGAACATAAACACCAGCGCCCAACTGCTGCGTCGAAGCCGCATCAATTGTGAAGGTTCCAATCGGGAGCTCGACCGGGGGGTTATTACCCGGAGGAGCCTGGCCTACCAACAACGCCGTCACCGTGCCGGTGGCCACAGGGACGCCCGCCGCATCCTTCACCACACCAATCACTACGACAGAACAGGCAGGTTGGCCAGGGCAAACGACTGGATCGAAGTAGGACGCTTCACCTTCAAAATCAAAGTTTATCGCCTGGGGGAAGAGCACGGGGAACATCTCATAGCCCTTCGACTCGTCCCCGTTGATCTGCGGATCGGTCAACGCGCGGCCGATGCGCTCGATGGCGATACCGCCCAAACCGAAGCCGCCGGACTGGCTGGTGTAGGTGGCGTTGATGATCACCGAGCCCAGGAAGCCGTGGGGGATATAGCCCCAGCTATTGAGATCGATGTATTCCACCTGCTTCTCATTCAGCTTCTCGCAGACGAAGTCCAACAACCCGTTCTGGTCGTAGAAATAGATGGCGAAATCGGTGAAGCCGGGATTCGGGTTGATGTTCTGGATCGCCAACTCAGAGTAGACCTGGTTGAACTTGGCCTTAGCCACCAGCGGCACACCCAACATGCCGACGCCTCTAATCCCACCGGCCACTCCTACCTGCCAGTCAAAGGATTCCCACTCCTGGACGGCGTTGTACATCACCATCTCCAGGGGGGTCGTGGTGCTGTTCTGATCGGCATACTTGATCACGTTCACCACTGACATCACATCAGGGGCTTTTACACTCGGATCGCCAGGGGTCCACCAGTTCTGGGACTCCACCCGCGCCGCGCCGACATAGTTGCCGGGCAAGCCGTTGATCACCGGCAGGAAGAAGGTCTGGCTGCCGCGAGGGCAGATCCAGTCCACCACCGTGGTGATGATGCCACCCACGTGGTCGACGAAGTAGACCTTCACCTTGGCGTTCACGATCGAGCTCAGGTTCTGCACCTGGATTCCGGTCTGCCAACCATTGAACTCACGATAGATCAACGGGGCATAGTTGACCGAGGAGCCAGGGGTGTAGAACGGCGTGCCGTTGAACGTATACTGCAACTGGCTGGGGAAGCCGCGGTAGGAACCGAACATGTCCTTACCCTTCACATCCACCACGATGCCCAGCGGTTGGCTGGCGCGAATCCAGGCGCTGCCTTGCCAGGGGGTGTTCACGATCGTGCCGGGGTTGAAGGCGCGGGTCTCACCAGGGCTCAGGAAGAGAATCTCGCCGATGATCGGGTGCAGACACTGATCCTGCTGTTGGAAGTAGATCTCGATCGAGGTGCATTCGTCGCCGGAGTTCTGAATCCAGATGGTGGTGTTGTAGCCACCCTGTCCCTGGTTCCAGATCAACGGCACGTAGTAGGCGAAGCCACCGTATACCGGGTCATAGACGCCTTCCATCAGGTCAGAGATGCCGGTGTAGGCGGCGTTGGCATTGAAGCCGGGGGTCACGTCGCCGGGGCACTTGCGGTCAACTTCCACCGCCAACGGCGAACCGGCTGCTGCCACTCCACCAGAGATAGGGATACCATTCCCCGCGAATACGCCTGAAGGGATAAATGTAACTCCCTTCCGATAGAATGCATCAAGATTGCGCCAGTTCTTGTAGTTGAAAGCAGTTGCGAAGAATGCCTCGCAGGCTTCGTCGGCATCCGCCACGCCGTTGTTGTTAGAATCGGTAGTGGCGTCGAAGGAGTAGACGATACCGGACTTGGCGCCGGAGGGCAACTGATCCTTGGTGAAGACCCAGGCCGAGCCGGGTTTCAGCAGGCCGGTGCACTCTACCTTGTTAGGACCGAGGGCTTGCGGCTGGCAAGGGCCAGGGTTGCCCCAGCTAACCATGACTGCCTTGGAGAAGGTGTGACCCACGTTCTGGATGGTGACCCACGTCTCGCAGGTGGTGTTGTCCAACACGGGCACCTGGATGCGTAGGCCCGGTTCCGGATCTGCCGAGGCCACGCTGGTGGCCCCTAATACCATGCCTAGCAGGGCAGCCAGGCCGATTACGATAAACCAATATCTCTTCATGTGTTTCATATTGTCTCCTCAAAAATTTGTAATACTTCGATTTCTGCCTGATGTGAGGTCTCCCCCTGGGCCAGGGTTGCCTCTCGAGCTGCATGGTACGTGTCTCTATGCGATAACTTTCACCTCCTTGATTGTTTTCTCAAGCAAGTTGCAATTCTACACGATGTCCCAGGGGTCACCACCATGCTGATCGGCGCCCTGATCGCCGTTATTCACCCTGCTATAACGTGAGAGGGTGATGCTGGATACGGGCAATTTGAGGGAATTTCTCATCGAATTTTCATCTTGGGGAAACTGCTTTGCAGAGGCAGTATCGAGGTTAGGAGAAGATGGGAGGGCTCAGTCAAACCTTGTGCCCGGCTGCGGCAGGTAACTTTACCCTGTTTCCCTACCGAATTATCCGCCCCTCTCGAAAGAGCAACGGCAGAAACAGGCGGGCAGTGGGCTGTATCATAGCAGTGGGGGTAGCAGTCACAGACGGTGTTGCCGTTAGCGTCGCCGTTACAGAGGGCGTGAGCGATGCAGTCGGGGTTTCCGTCGCAGTTTGTGGGATAGCCGTCGCTGTCGTCGCCGGGGTGGTCGTAGCGGTCTGTGTGGCAGTCGCAGATGGGCTGGCAGTAACTGTCCGCGTAGCAGTGACTGTCTCAGTGGCAGAAGGCGTGCCGGTTTGAGTCGCCGTACTATTTAGGGTTGCCGTCGCCGTTTGGGTGGCTGTGCGCGTCGCCGTGCGCGTGATGGTAGGCGTGGGCGTCCCAGTCGCTGTTACAGTAGGCATAGGCGTAACCGTATTCGTTGGCGTTGGCGAGATCGTAACGGTAGCGGTTGGCTCTGGCGGCAAGGAATAACGTAACAGGACGCCCTGGTCGCCTACAATCCATCCTTCCCGGCTTGACGCCATATCTACACTGTTCAATGTAGGGGCATCCTGGCTGGCTTGCCGCACCACAGTCCATTTATCGTAGGGATCGTCGTTTGGACCATGTAGGATCACCCCTTGCGTCCCCACCATCCAACCCTCCAGCCGGTTCACCAGCTTCACGGAGCGAAGCTGCACCCCCACCAGGCCATTAACCACGTGATTCTGGGTTTTACAATCCAACGGACAGGCATTCACAGAGGCATCGTAAAGCAGTACCCCTGGTCCGTCCGTCGTGAACCAGCCATAATCTCGATCGGCAAACGATGTCGAGTTGACCGTAGCTACTGTCCAGACTCCGGCGCCCTGCCAATCCCCTGATGCATCGCGGTAAAACTGCTTGCCCTCGTCTCCACCAAGCCAAACCCACTGGGCATCCGCCCCACCTACGGTATAAAAATTTGGTCCATCCCGTACCTCTTTATGCCACGAGCCATCGACAAAATGACCGATCTCGGCATTTAAGCCGACGGTAAATCCCTCTGTCGCCGAAGCCATATAAATACTGCGCAACGGTTTCATCGGGACCTGGTTGGAGGTAACTTCCTCACCGATATGCATTGTCCAGGTTATGCCATCATATTGGGCCAGCAGCCCCCGCATTTCGTGGATAGAACTATCATAGTACTCGCCCACAATCCATCCGGCCGAAGCGCCTGCCATCGAGATACTATACCACGTCAACTGTGGATAATCCCCAACATTGGTGGGCGTAGCATCGCTCCAGGTTCCATTCAAATAGTGGAGAAGCACTCCTCCATCGCCCACAGCCCAGCCTTCATTGGCTGATGCCAACGACACACTGCGCAAATTGTTGGTAGTAGGGGAGTTGGGATAAACCACCCACGTGCCCACCGGCAGTGGAGTGATTGTCGCCCCAAGGGTGGCAGTCCGGCTGGCAGCCTGAACGAACAAATTCTTATCAAAAAGGCACAGGAATAAGGCTGCCAGGCCCCAAGTCAGAATTGGCACTATCGCCAGCTTCTTAACCATGCATTTTCCTCAAACTAGCCAAAAAGCGTGCGGTTAAAAACCGCACCTACAGAATTTCGCACCTACAGAATTTCCTTCAGTATTAGTTTGGTGGTCCACTAGATGCGGCGAGTGTATCAAAAGCGTCTGAGTATACTGCACCCATGCAGAAATACCAAACCAGAATAAAAACAGGGCTGGAATCTCTTCCAACCCTGTCAAACTCAAACAGACTTAAATGTCGATGAAACTTAGTGGCTTGGTGGCGGCGGAGGCGGCACCGTTGGCAACAATGCCGGACCGTTCCCGCCGTTCAACAAATTCGTTGCTGTGGGTTCAGGCGTTGGCAATTTCGGCCCGCCCAACTGAGGCGTCGGTGTGGCTATCTGTGATGGTGGTGATGGCGTCTGAACCACCGGCACAGTCGCGGTAGGCAGCGGTGTATTCCCCGGCGGCGGCGCCGTAATTGGCGTATTTTGGCTCCCACCGGCCCCTTGCACCTGTGGTGTAGCGGTTGGCGGCGCCGGCGTAGCGGTCGGCGGTAGCGGTGTGGCCGGCGGCGGCGCCAGTGTAGCGGTCGGCGGCACCGGTGTGGCCGGCGGCGGCGCCAGCGTAGCGGTCGGCGGTAGCGGTGTGGCCGGCGGCGGCGCCAGCGTAGCGGTCGGCGGCGCCAGCGTGTCCGTACTAGTCACCGAAATTGTTGGTGAAGGTGGCACAACGGTAACTGTTGGCACTTCAGGTGTAGCTGTCACCACCGATTGCTGAATCCGGTTTAAGGCCCCATTCTTATCCTTACGAACGGATTCCAATGCCGTATCGAGAGCCTCCTGGCTATGCGAGTCTAGCCGATCCTTCGCAGCTACCAGACTGACTTCCTGCTTCTTTGTCAAATCTACCAACTCACTTAAATATGCATTTTTATCCAGGCTCTTAATTTCCTGAGCGGCTAAATCCGTATGCGCCTGCATGCCTTCCAATACCTGGGAATTTACCTGCCCACCTTGTTCCACTAATTGGTTAAATTCCTCCAGGCGGCGATTAGCCAATACTAAATGCAGCCGGGCCCGGTCTTCAGGTGAGGTCAGCAGCGACATTTCTAATTGCTCCTGAGCCAATTTCACCGGATAAAGGGGACTGGTAGGCAAACTGTTGGCTGCTGCCTGACTGACACTATAACCTGATACACCGGTAATGACGACGAACGCCGCTACGATCATGGCCATACGTCGTACCGGGCCGGTAGCTTGGAACATGGCCGAAAGCCAGACGACAAACTGCTGGTCCCAGGAAAGTTGCCTTTGAGGTTTCTGACTTAGCTGCAGCTTAACCACAGCGGTCTGTTGCACTGCGGCAGCTTGCTTTGCCGCAACAGCCTGCAGTAGGCGTTCCCGGCCAGCCAGCCTGACAGCTTGATCCGGTACCAGGGGCGCAACCCCATAAACCCGGGTCATTGTCAGCAGCAAAGGACGCAGCTCATCCGCAGCTTCCGGATAACGGACCAGTAGTTCCTCAACTCTGGCCCCTTTTTTCAATTGATATAAGCACTCATCGAGGAGTGCATCAAGTTCCTTCGGCATCACTGCCATTTGCTCCCATGATCCGTCCTAAAGCCACGATCGCTCGGTGCTGCAGCGCTTTAATAGCCCCTTCACTCTTGCCCATGATCTCGGCTACTTCAGCATTGGACAGACCATCTACAAACTTCAGCACCACAACCTGTTGTTGTTCCCCGGTTAAAATCTTTAAAGCTGAACGCAATGCCTCGCGTGTTAATCGTTTTTCAACATCCTCGTGGAGGCCATCTCCCCTGGCTGGAAAACTTTCATCAAGTCCTATTACAGCATTTGGCCGCCGCCGATAATGATCTATAACCAAATTTCCGGCGATACGGTATAACCAGGCAGAGAACGGCACCCCACGAAAGATAAAACTATGGATGGCTTCAAGTGCCTTAACGAAAACTTCCGCTGCCAGATCTTCGGCAACTAAAGTATCGTCCACCCGGTAATAAATATATGTAAAAATGCTTTGATAGTACCGGTCATAGATTTCTGAAAAGGCGTTTGTTTCGTAAGCTTTAGCCCGCCGAATCAATTCCTCTTCTTCTGTTCCCGGTGTTGCTTTCTCAGACATTATAACGTGGGTTTCTTCCTTTAGATACGGCTCGACGCTGGGATTTCCCTGAGCAGATAAGAGCTCAACGGACTCTTGGGAGACTCTGGATAACAGACTCAATGGTCGTCAGCTCCAGTACAAAGAAAAACATCCCCCCATCCAGGGTTTTCGGGAGATGATAGTAGGCGTGGCAACTGCATTATAGCATGGCTCCATGGGCAAGTCAACGATTTCAACGAATTTCAAATACATCGACCGGCGAGCAGATCAAAAAACATCTCATCTGCTCGCCTGGCTACGGGTACAGACGGTGCAGCATCTGCCTTGCGCCACACCAGGGCAAATAAATCGTTGGCCATAATCGCCTGTACCGGCGTCCTAACCAGGAGCGCCAATACCCGGGCAATCACGGGGTGGCGCAGGAGGGGATATGCATTTTCACGTAAATTATCGGGAAAGTGCCGTCCTGCTTGCCACATAGCCTGGCGGGCCGTCCAGGCTTCCAGCCACACGCGAGAAGCCAGGCCCGGCAGCCGCAGCACACGTCGTAAGCTCAGCGGGTCCTGTTCATTAACATGCACAGCCTGTTCGTAATCCGATCGCGGCACGCCCGGCAGATGGGGCCAGCACCATTGTGCCACCCGATATCCCACCTGCAGGGCCCACCGGTTGGGCAAAGTATGTACCACCATATATCCACCTGGCGCCAGAACGCGCCCAACCTCAGCCAAAGTTTGCTCTACTTGCCAGGGCCAGAGGTGCTCCAGCACATCCAGCCAAAGAATCCGGTCTATGCTGCCATCGGCCAACGGCAATGTTGTGGCATCACCCTGCAATAGACAAACCTGTCCCGCTGCGCTTTGCATCGCCCGCACACTTTCCCGTGTCAGTACCAGGCAATCTGGCGCATAATCCATGGCGTAAACGGTACAGCCCGCCTGCACCATATGCGCGCTGGTCTCACCCCGCCCGCAGCCTAAATCCAACACGCGCAGGCCAGGGCTTAAGCGGGCCAATTCCAGCGCCCGGGCCACCCGGGGCCTTAGCAGGTGGCCATGAGTAGCCAGGAAGGCTTGGTAATCGGACCCGCTGAACTTGAGTAGAATTTCCCGGCGGTATAGGGAGGCTGGTACCGCTTCAGGATAAGTCACACTATCATGACGCAATCTAGCCACACGGGGTTACGGCTTCCATAAACCAGACAAAGATACCCCAACGAGCGGGATAACGGAGTCCCCAACGAAGTGATCCTATTCTACCGGCGGGAGATTAACATTCCCCCGTTTCACAAAGCTCTTAATGCGCCGCTCCACCACACTACGCGGTAGAAGTACATATCGCTGGCAGGTCAAACAGCGCAGGCCAATATCTGCTCCCAACCTCTCAATCCGCCAGGTATCGCCGCCACAAGGATGTAGTTTGCGCAATCGTACAATATCACCCAGGTACAATTCCATAACCATAATTGCCATTATAACATAATCACTTTGCAAATTCACCTTTGGTAGGGTAGGTGAATTGTGATATAATACTCGGGCTACTTGTTGGATTTCGGTCTCTAGCAAACCAGAGGAGCAGAGAAAAGAGAAAATTTCATAGATGTTTAACTTTCCCTCGGGGATTATTCTTACCCTACTGGCCCTTGTACTCTGTATCGATATTCACGAATGTGCCCATGCCTGGACAGCTTATCAGCTAGGTGATTCCACCGCCCGGAATCTGGGGCGGGTTACCCTCAATCCTATAGCACACCTGGACCCGACCGGTACCATTCTTATGGTAATCAGCGTCGCCAGCGGTTTTGGCATCGGGTGGGGCAAGCCAGTGCCGGTTAATCCATACAATCTGCGTTCCTCTACCCCGGCGGTAGGCATGGGATTGGTGGCCCTGGCTGGTCCGGTATCCAATCTATTATTCGCACTTCTGCTGGCTATTCCTGTACGACTAGGCCTAGGTTTACCTTTGATTGTAGGCTATTTCCTGCAATTGGCGGTATTGGTCAATGTTAGTCTGGCAGTTTTCAACCTGATTCCAATTTTTCCATTAGATGGGTATAATGTCCTGGTAGCAATCCTGGATTCCATTCGGGCAACCTGGGCCAACTCATGGAAGGTCGCCTTATTCCGCATGCGCGAGTCAGGACCGGCTATTTTTTTCATCCTAATTCTGGCCGACCAATTTTTGCGCCTGGGTTTGTTCGGGAAAATCATTGGTTTTCCTGTCTTGACTCTAAGTCGACTGATATTAGGCTGATGGTGACCGCACATGCTTTACCGCTTACGCCAGGTATGGTGGGCCATCACCGGCGAGGTCGACAACAACTCAAAAACTGAAGCTCTGGCAGGAATAGCCTCCGCTGAATGTTGTCCCGTGACCTCCAGGTCTTATTTGCAGACGCTTTTTCTGCAAATGTCCCGGCCGGACCAGCGACATGCCCTGGCTGTCTGGCAACAGATGCGGTCGCAGGGGTATCACAATTCGGAATTACTGATGGCAGCTCTGTTTCACGATGTGGGTAAAAGTACGGCAACCATCCGCCTGTATCATCGCGTCCTTATGGTGATTGCCGGACGGCTTAGCGCTAAAATCCCATCCTGGTTGGCTGGGCCCTTGGAACCTTTGCCTGACAAGTGGCGTCGTCCCTTCCATGCCTATGTATATCATCCGGAGATCGGCGCCCAACTTTTGGCAGAGACAGGCTGCTGCGCAAAAGTCGTAGCTCTGGTGCGTCGTCATCAAGATTCGTTTACCATGATACAATCACTAATCAGTACCCAACCCACCGTCGCCAATCCATCTGTGGAAGATGAGCAATTGGCGACCTTAAGAATGGCAGACAATTTGAACTAGCAATTGCTGCGGTTTGGGGCAAATACCTGATCGCTGTCTGAGAACTTTTCCGGTTAATTCAATTCTTGAGGACTATTAACATGAATAAGTCGATTGTCTTGCCTCAATTAAAAGAAAAGTATGCGCGCGAAGGAGCAACAAATATGGCCAAACCAAAAATCACCATTATCGGCATGGGATTTGTCGGCACCTCTCTAGGGCTGGCTTTACAAAAGCACAAAACTAATTTTGAGGTTGTCGGCCATGATAAGCGCTCCGATGCCCATAACCGTGCGCGCAAAATGGGAGCGATAGACAAAGCTGAATGGAATCTCATTTCCGCCGTCAGCGACGCAGACCTGGTAATCCTGGCCCTGCCTCCCGGCGCCGTCATTGAAACCATAGATTTGATATCCACCTCTCTTAAGCCCGATTGTGTCGTGACCGACACCGCATCCATCAAGCAACCTATCATGGAAGCGGCGGAGAAACACTTGCCGGATAACGTCCACTTTATCGGTGGCAATCCTATCATCGGCCGCCCGCCGCTACCCGGCCGGGACATTGAGCTCCCCGGCAGCGATGCGGCCTCGGCCGAGGTGTTAGAAGGCGCCCAATACTGCCTGGTACCCGCCACCCAGGCATCTCCCGACGCCGTTAAGCTGATATTCGATCTGGTCCAAACCTTGGGCGCCACCCCATTTGTCATAGACGCCACTGAACACGATGGATTACAGGCCGCTGTCAACCATCTGCCCTGGTTGCTCTCTTCCATTCTGCTGGATACCGCCAGCAAAAGTCCGGCTACTCAGGAAATGCGGCGGCTTATATCAAACAATTTCTTGCAAGTGACGCGCCCTTCGGCGTTCGATCCCGCTGAAATTCGTGACATCAGCTTAAAAAACCAGCAAAATCTATTAAGATGGCTGGATGAAACCTCCCGCTCACTAGAGAAAATCCGCGCCACCATTGCCGCCGGGGATAGCGAAACCCTGGGAAAATACTTTAACTCGCTCCAGGACACCCGCATCAAGTGGCAGGCGCCTGTTCAGGATGAACAAGCCGAGACAACCAGCAGTGCTCTGGAGGAAGCGGGTAAGAATCGTTTTAGGAGTTTGCTTTTTGGCAATCGACGCAGCCGTTAAATCTGCATCCTGCCATACTCGTCTCTCTGCCATTGCGCGCCGGCTCAGCCTCCTATACCAGGTAGCAAAACAACCAGGCGCCCGGCTCGGCCCCTTCTCCTACCAGCCAGTGATGCTCCACGGAGTGGCAACTCCCCAGGTTGGGCAAGGTCATCCGGCTGCGCCACATTCCCTAGAGAGCGCCGATACTACTTATCATGAGCCGGAAAGGCGGGGGCACCAGGCGATTTTTCCAGGAACTTACCGCATCCTCATGGTAGCGCCCACCTCATTTTTCGGCGACTATGGCTGCCATGTGCGTATCCTGGAAGAAACGCGGATCTTGACTGCCTTAGGCCAGCAAGTAGCCATATTCACCTATCACAAGGGCCGGGATATTCCCGGGGTAGATATCCGGCGCGCTCCAGCGACGCCCTGGCGCAGTTCTTATGAAGTGGGCTCCTCCCGTCATAAAATTGCTTTGGACATTTTACTAAGCGCCAAACTGCTGCTGGCCGGTTTACCCTTCCGTCCTAATATCATCCACGCTCATACCCATGAAGGTGCTCTGATTGGCGGCGTGCTGGCCAAATCCCTGCGCGTTCCACTGATCTTCGATTTCCAGGGCAGCATGACCAGTGAGATGCTCGATCATCACTTTCTCCATCGCCAAAGCACCTGGTTACCTTTGTGGCAGCGCCTGGAAGCCTTCATCAACCGTCTGCCCCAGGCGGTATTGACCAGCAGTTTACACGGCTCCGATCTCTGCATCCGGCAATTCGGCATTCCCGCAAAAAAAGTTTATACAGTCCAGGATTGTGTTAATGCCGATGTATTCCAGCCCAGCGTCATCGATGCTGCCGCCCGTCTGGAGAAGCGGGCCCGTTTGGGCATTCCCCCCGGCCGCAAAGTGATCGTCTATCTGGGTCTCCTGGTGGAATACCAGGGCATTGGTCGCCTGTTAGAAGCCGCCCGCCATCTTACAACCGCTGGCGAAGATCTCCATTTCCTCATCATGGGATATCCCAGCCAGGAAGTATGGGCCGCCCGGGCCCAGGAGCTGGGCCTGGCAGATCGCACCACTTTCACCGGCAAAATCCCTTATGAAGAAGCCCCTCAGTATCTGGCTCTGGGGGATATTGCGGCCGCGCCCAAGCTTTCCGCCACAGAGGGAGCAGGCAAAATATTGAACTACATGGCCATGGGACTGCCGGTAGTTGCTTTCGATACCCCGGTCAGCCGCGAATACTTGCGCGCAGAAGGCATCTACGCTGCTCCAGGAAACACCCACGAGCTAGCCCAGGCCATAGCACACCTGCACCATAATCCTGACCTGGCCGCAGACATCAGCCAGCGCCTCCGCAAACGAGCCATCCAGAGTTATAGCTGGCGCCAGGCCGCCACCCATATTATGAATGCTTACGATGCCATCTCGCCGAGGGCAAAATAATGGCGACCTCCCTCCCCCGCTTCGGCGCACGCTTGTCAGAACTGTCCCATTACCATGAGCTCATCAGCAACCTGGTGGTGCGAGATCTGAAGGTCCGTTACAAAAATTCTGTGCTTGGTTTTCTCTGGTCCCTGGTTAATCCTATGCTCATGATGCTCGTATTCACCATCGTCTTTGGGATTATGCTCTCCAACCAGGATATCCCGAATTATCCGGTCTTTCTTTTATGCGGTATCCTCCCCTGGAATTTTTTTTCCACTGCCCTTAGCGGCGCCATTCAAAGCATCGTTAATAATGCCCAGTTGGTAAAAAAGGTCTACTTCCCGCGAGAAGTACTACCTATATCCACTGTCCTGGCCAACCTGGTAAATTTTCTATTGGCCCTATTGGTCCTATTTGCCATGATGCTCATTTTTCGGATTCCCTTGACGATCTGGGCCATACTACTACCCGTTGTCATTCTCATCCAGGTAATCTTTACGCTGGGGTTAGGCTTTTTTCTAGCTACACTCAACGTCTTTTACCGTGATACCAGCGTCATCATGGAAGTCCTGCTGCTGGCATGGTTCTTTCTCACACCGATCTTTTATAATGTAGACATTCTCCCTGCCCACCGGGTAGTGTTGGGTATCGACATGGATATCCATCGCCTGGTCTACATTCTGAATCCGATAGCATCCCTCGTGGCCTCCTACCGCGTCATTCTTTATACCGGCGCGCCCCCCGCCTGGGATTTCTTCTCGCGCACGCTGATAACCTCCGTAGTTTTTCTGGTCGCCGGTTATCTCTTTTTTACCCGGTTTAGCCCGATGTTCGGAGAAGAAGTGTGACAGTATCTCACGTTGGCGCCTCCAAGGGGTCCCCCATTATCGAATTTGATACTGTATCTAAGCGCTATCTCCTTCAGCCAGGCCGCCCCCGCTCTTTTCAGGAATTGTTAGTGTCTGCCTTCCGTTCTTCTCCGCCTACTAAAGAGCAGGATCTACACGATCTTGAAAGGGAATTCTGGGCCTTGCGCAACGTGAGTTTTTCAATTCAACCAGGCGAAACCATAGGGCTGATCGGGGCTAACGGCTCCGGCAAAAGCACTATCCTCAAGCTCATTGCTCGCATTGTGCAGCCCACCAGCGGTATCATCGGGGTGCATGGCCGCGTCTCCGCTCTGCTGGAATTGGGAGCCGGCTTCCACCCGGACCTCACCGGCCGGGAGAATATCTTCCTCAACGGTTCCATCCTTGGTCTGAGCCGCACAGAGATGCGCCGCCATCTCGCTGAAATCGTCGATTTTGCCGAGTTAGAACGCTTTATCGATATGCCGGTCAAGCATTATTCTTCAGGTATGTATATGCGCCTGGGCTTTGCCATCGCCATTCACACCCAGCCGGACATTCTCCTGGTAGATGAAGTCCTGGCTGTGGGAGATGAAAGCTTCCAAATCCGTTGCCTGGACGCTATCCGGCGCCTCAAAGCCCGTAACAAAACCATCCTGATTGTCTCCCACAGCTTGAAACAACTGACCGATCTCTGCGATCGCGGTATTTGGCTTGAGGGAAGCCAGGTACAGGAACTTGGTCCTATGGCCGGCGTCGTCCGCAGGTATCTGGGTTCAGTTGCCGATGAACAAGCCCAGTACTTGCTGGAGGAAAATGCTCACACAGCAGAGGAGCTGGCAGAGCAAAACTCCACCACGGTTGGCGGACAATCCGAAACTTTGGCGCCGGAGGTATCAGAACCGGCTCCCCGGCGGTGGGGACGAGGTCCTATCACGATTGAACATGTCCAGATGTATGCTGACGATCCGGCGACACGCCGCGGCATCGCCACCTGGTCCTTCCGCCCGATGCAACCGGTTACTATCGAAATCGCCTACCAATGCAAAAGCGCCGTGGTAGAACCTATCTTCAGCCTCCTGATACATAAAATGGATGGCCATTATCTGTGGGCCTCTAATACCCTCGATCATCCGATAGAGCCAATCCCCGGGCCAGGACGGGGTACGCTGCGGGTGGAGGTAGCGGGTTTAGCTCTGACGGCTGGTCGCTACTACCTTTCGGCTGCCGTATATCCGGAGCCGGACCCACCCTTCTGGCGTACACCCAGTGACTTTCATGAGTGGCTTTATGAATTCCAGGTTATTTCCCCCACTGAAGTTCATGGAGATATCGTCATGCCCGGCCGGTGGGAACATCATCCACTATGACCACATCAAATTTAGAAAGCCGTTATTATGAATATCTCCGCGGCGCCGATTACAGCAGCACCGCCTTCCTACACCAGGTCCTGGGGGTATATCTCCCTTATTTCCAGGATTTTCATCGCATCCTGGATATCGGTTGTGGCCATGGGGAATTTCTGCAATTACTACAATCTGCCGGGCACCAGGCAGTAGGTGCGGATATCGATCCCACCATGGTTCAGACCTGCCTTAGTAATGGACTCGAAGTCTACCACGCCGATGTGCTGGAATGGCTGCCACAACAGGAAATACCTTTTGATGCCATCTTTTCCAGCAATGTTATGGAGCATTTGTCGCCGGATCAGGTGGCCCGGCTGATCCATACTGCCTTTCAGGCTTTACGTCCGGGAGGGATGTTGCTCATTGGTGTTCCCAATCCCGAATCTGCTGTGGTGCAATTCTATGAGTTTTGGCGCGACCCCACCCACGTCCGCCTGTACAATCGCCAATTATTGGAATTCTTCTTTCAGGATGCCGGCTTCTCCGATATCCACAGCGCCGAAAACGAAGCGGCCCGCTGGGAGGGTGTCGATAAACTCCTGGAAACGCCTTCCCCATTACCTGAATTCACAGACGAATTCACAGGCCATCTCTTAGATTGGAAAACCCGGCCGTACTCCCCTCCAGAATTACCTGCCGTGCCGGAAGCACTGTCTCACCTTCCGGCCCCGCCGGCGGATGCACCTTTCAAGGACCGTCTTGGGTATCGTATAGCTCATTATCTCTTTAATAAATTTTTCGGGCCGTTCACCGATATCTGGCGCGAGGAGATCAGACAACAACAAAGCTATTTAACCGATCTCCACCGTTCGATCATCGACGAATTTAATCAACAACAACGAGAAAGAGAACGCCAGCGCACCCTGGCTCTGCACCTCCCGAGATTGGAAGAGCGCATCAACGGACTTGAGCGCGCGTACCGCTTTTTCCACCCATCTCGCGAAGTCTTTGTCTATGGATACAAACCCGAGAGGTTACAGGACGCCGCGGTTCACCGATTAATCCAGGAGCACGCCTCGGCATGAGAGTGGCTTATATCACCCCATACCTGCCCTGGCCGGCAGATACCGGCGGCAAGCTGCGCTCTTTCTATTTATTAAAAGGGTTAGCCTGCGAAGCTCAGGTAGATCTCTTTACCGTATATTACGGCCCAGAGCCCGACCCTGGCCCTTTAGCCCAGATCTGCCACCAGGTAAATCTGATCCCCCTGGTCCCTCAGGCTGGCCGGTGGGCCAGCTTTCAAACCGTGCTAGGCCCGTTGCCCCGCTCCGTACAATATTTTCAGACCCGGGCCAGCCTGGCATATATCGATTCCTGCCTAAGCCGGGTGCCCTACGACCTGCTAATCTGCGACGAGATCTCTATGGCTCCTTACGCGCTGCCCCACGTGGCGCAGGGGAAATTGCCGGGATGCATCATGCGTCAAAAGATAGACCATCTTCATTACCGGGAGATGGCCCAGGCTCGTCCCTGGGGGGAAACCAAATTCCTTGATTGGCTCGAATCCCGCCGTTTGCAGCTTTTCGAACAAGAGAGCATGCCCTATTTCCAAGGCGCTGTCGTCTGTTCGGCCGCTGACGGCCAGGTAGCCCGTTCCCAACACAAACGTAACCTTCCTATTGCTGTGGTACCCAACGGCGCCGACCTGGCTTACTTTACACCGCAACGCCAGCCGGATCCCGATCCAACCGTCTTGCTCATGGGCACCATGCATTACCATCCTAACATCGATGCTGTACTTTATTTCTTCCAAGAGATCTATGGACCTCTATCCCAGGCAGTACCCAATATCAAAATTTTGATCGTCGGCCACCAACCTCCGGCGGAAATTGTAGCTTTGGGCCACCTGCCCGGGGTCACCATCACCGGCAGTGTTACCGATGTGCGCCCCTACATAGCCCGCAGTTGGCTCCTGGCCGTACCTCTACGCCTGGGAGGGGGCACACGCCTCAAAATTATCGAAGCCATGGCCTCGGCTCTGCCTGTGGTCTCCACCTCTGTAGGCGCCGAAGGCATCGCCGCCGTAGATGGAGAACATTTGCTTCTGGCCGGCACACCGGCCGCTTTTGCCCAAAAAACGGCCATGCTCTTACAGAATTTAGAGCTGCAACGGGTCTTGGCCGCCAACGCCTACAGCTTTGTGCAGCAGCACTATAGTTGGCGCCGCTTTGGCCAGGACTTTGCCGCCTTCTGCCACCAGGTCCAAACAGGAGGCCAGGCAGAGACCGCATGAATCGTCAACCGCTAAACATCGCTCTCATCGTCAACCTCTACCCGCCCTACATCGTCGGGGGCAATGAAATCTTGGCCCGCGACGTTACCGAGGCTTTGCGGGCCCGCGGCCATAGGGTCCATATCCTGACCGGGTACGGGCAAAACCTGCCCCGCGACGGCTTCTCCCACGGTGTCCTCGACCTGGACCTGGATCGCAAACAGGATTACTTCCTCGGCAATCTGCCCCTCACGGCAGAGCGGATGTTCAAATGGCACCTTTATAGCCCGCGCAGCTATCAGGGCGTCTATCAGACCCTTGACCAAATCCGGCCGGACGCCGTCATCGCCTGGAACCTGTATAGCGCCTCCATGTCGCCCCTGGTAGCGGCCCGCCGCTCGGGACCCTGGCCCGTTATTGCCCATCCGGCGGATAAATGGTTGCTCTATAGCTTAAAGAATCTCGGCGATCTCGTTCCGGCCAAACGGCGCTGGCATGCCTGGGGCCTAAAGATAATTAAAAACTTTATCCAGCCGCCATTGAACCATTTTGCCCGCCCGGATTACATTTTAGCAGTTTCGGAATTTATCCGTGGTCTGCATATCCGCGCCGGTTTTCCGGCTGCCCAAAGTAAGGCCACCTACCTGGGCGTACCGGTGACCCAATTTCCGACCCGCGTACCAGAATATCCGCGCGGTCGCCCCTGGCGACTGATCTTTGCCGGGCAATTGTGGGCCGGTAAGGGGCCCCAGGTAGCCATCGAAGCCATTCATCTGCTTCGGTTTTTGCCCGAATTACCGGCCATCACCCTGGATATCTATGGCAGCGGCGCCGAAAGCTTCGTTGCATATCTACAAGGTCTCATCCGCGAACGGCAGATCGGCGACCGGGTTCACTTGAATGGTTTTATCAGCCGCCAGCAACTGGCCCAGGAATTTCAACGTCACGACGCCTTCCTCTTCTGCTCTATCTGGGATGAGCCCTTTTCCGGCGGTCTCCTGGAAGCTCTATCCGCCGGGCTACCCACTATTGCCACCACAGCAGGTGGCACCCCTGAGGCCATCCATGACCTGCAAACCGGTCTCCTGGTCGCCCCTAACCAGCCCCAGGTCCTGGCAGATGCCATTGTCCGGCTAATGCACGACCCAGAGCTTTACTGCCGCCTCGGCCATCAGGGTGCCCAGGAAGTCCGGCAACGCTGGAGCTTTGACCGCTATATAGACCGCTTAGAAGAGATCTACTACGCTATTGTGGAAAATCACCGCCCTAATCGTCCAATAATACTAACGGCGCCTGTTCTGACGGCCGACTCATGAACCATGCGTCGCGATGGTGGCACAATTTTTCAAATTGTGGCCTTATTTATCCAACTACCACTCGCCCGGTATATCCATGCTGCGCCACCTGCTCAGCCTAAGCCTGGCCCAGCCAGGGCGGTCAGCTCTGTGCCTGCTGGGCATCTTAACCTGGATGCTGATCCTCCTGGCCTGGACAGATCGCTTCTTTCTCTGGCCAACGGCCCTGCCCATCCTGCTCTTGTCCTTGCTAGCCGCCCTCATTGCCTGGTGGAACGCACCGCGCCGCGATCAATTGGTCATTGCCGGGATCTTGATTGCCGGTCTCTTTCTTTACATGCCGCCGGCCGAACATGTGCCCCTCTTCGGCGATGCTGCCATTTATCCCAATACCGGCGCCCTGATCAGCCGTACCGGTGGCCTCTCCACCACCTACCAACCGCTAGCGCCCCTTTCCGCCGCGCCAAGCCAGCTCTTTTATGTTTCTGCGCTGGAGCAACTGGACTGGATCAAATTATATTCCTATAAGGGTCTGGTCTACGGCGCTTATTATCTCACCGATCCCGACCACCTGGTCCTGGAATCCAGCCGGCCTCCCCTAGTCGAATCCTGGTTTGCCTTTCTCATAGCTCTCGCAGGTATGCGCCTGGCTCTCTATGCTACCGGCATTTTCGCCATTCTCAGCCTGATCCTTATCTATGTCGTTGGTTCGCGCGCTTTCCACTGGCAGGCTGCCTTCTGGGCTACCCTTTTGCTCGGCCTCAGTTATCCCCAGATCTACTTCGGCCGGGCGCCGTACGCCGAGATCTTCGGCCAATTCTTCACCTGGGCCGGTTTCTACTTCGCCCTGTTATGGATCACGGAAAAGAAGCCCTTTTGGCTGATCCTGGCTTTTTTCTTTTGGGTCACCACCTGGGCCGCGCGGCTGGACGCTATATTACTGATGGGCAGCGCCGGGTTATTGTTGATCCTGGCCACCCTGGAACGGGACCGACGCAGCCTGGGATTCCTGGCACTTAGCCTCCCTGTTCTAGGGATATTAGCCTTCCTGGGCACAAACTGGCCCTATGTCGGCGCCACCTACGAAATGTATGCCGGCCGGTGGACCTGGTTCACACCTCTATTTTTAGTCCTTATCTTCGGTTTGCTCTTCAGCGTGCCAGTTTTCTGGATCTGGCGCTTTCCTATTATGGTAGTGCTACGCAGGGTCGCGCCGGTTATATATCTCTGCCTATTCGTCCTCATGGGATTCGCCATTCTCTGGGCCACTCTTCCCAACCCTTGGCGAGAGGCCGGAACGTATCGGGATTACCAGGAGATCATCTGGTTTAGCAGCCTGTACCTCTCCCCGCTCTTCTTCTGGTTAGCGGCTGCCGGAATCGTCTGGCTGCTCTGGCGCGGAGTCGACCGGGCGCAATTCCTGCTTTGCGCCAGCTTATTACTCCTATCGGCCGTTTACTTCTTCCGCTATACCACTGCTCCCGTCTATCCTGTAGCCTTGCGCCGCCTGCTCAGCGACGTACTCCCTCTGATGGCCTTAAGCTGCGGCGCAGCCCTCACCGCCACCTGGCCCGGTCGACAGGCCGGTCGCACTTTTGGCCGCTGGATACAAACGGGGCTGGGCGCCGCGACACTGCTCTGGATGCTGCTGCTAAGTTGGCCCATCATCCGGCAACATGAAGCTGCCGGCAGCCTGGCCTTTATCGAAGAATTCCACCGCCAGCTTCCCGGCCAATCCGTCTTCCTTTTCGAACCACAGGACGCCGATTCCTGGGTTGGCTGGTTAGCCGCCCCGCTCTATTCCTTATATGGGCAACCCGCCGTTCTCTTAAAAAGCGATACCCCTGATCCCAATCTCCTGGCTCGAGCCGTCGCCGAATATGAGCAGGCGGGCCAGGCGGTATATGTGGTCAGCCAGCATAGTCCCCTGCCAGCTCCGCTACTACCACCCGGCTATCAGGCTATTGTCGCCCATCAAACCCATTGGCAATCCTCTCTTATTGGCCAGACGAGAGATCCCTATCCGCCTCCCTTTTGGAAATTTGATCACCCCATCTACGTTTACCGGCTGAGGGTACTCAGCGCTGAGTATACTCAGCCATCGTCCGTAGGGTTTCGTTTAGCAGAGACTGTTTATGAACTCCCTCGATAAAAACGTCATCGACGCCCATGAACCTATCCCGGCTGAGTATACTCAGCATAGCTCATTGGTAGCAAGTATCATCGCTTTTTGCCGGCGCCCGTTCTTACGGCGCCATCTTCTGCTCTGCGCCCTGCTGCTCTATACCGCCATATGGTTGCTGGGCAATGGGCCGGCCTTGGGCCAGGCCTGGTGGTATGTCGACGATTTAGCCTTCGGCGATGAGGTAGCCTCTGTTCAAGGTATCAATAAAATGATGCTTCATACGCTCCAGCATGGCCGGCCCTTCCAGACCCTTCTCGTCTTAAGCTATCAATTCGATAACCGCGCTAACGAGACCCTCGCTAACCGCCTGCTCCGCCTGCTGCAGGGCGCGCTGCATATTCTTTCAGCTTTGGTGGCCGGATACCTCCTCTGGCGCCAGACCCGTTCCTGGACTGCCTACCTCGCGCTGCTACCTTTCCTTGTCTGGCCCTTCAACGGCGAAGCCATCCTATGGCAGGCGGCCCTAATTTATCCTGTCTCCGCCCTCTTAGGTATGCTGGCACTATGGCTGATTCGGCGCGATACCCGTCACCCGCTGCTATCTGCTCTGGCCGGCATCCTGCTGATTACGCTGGGCATGTTTGCCTGCCAGGTATCTATCTTTACCGGCTTGATTATCTGGATATTTCTGGTTGGCCTCAGTTTCCTCAAAGACAGTACCGTGCCCATCCGTGGAGTGCAGTCTACTCCATTCACCCGCGAGGGCATCGTCCTCTTTTCCGCCTATCTGATCGGCAGCGCTACCAGCTACCTGATTTCATATGCTTTGACCAATGGCTACGGTCGCGCCCAATTTAGCCATGATATCATCGACAAAATTCTCTACCTGGAGCAACTCAATCGCCAATTCCTGACCTGGCCTGAGTTTTACCCGCTCTGGTTGGCTGCCGCCCATCTGATCCTGATCCTGATGCTGCCCCTGGTCCTGCTTCGTGCCTGGTCTAGTAGTGTCCATAGCCTGCGGCGACCGCGAGTACTCTCGCGCGCCATCATAGCTGTCGCCTGCATCCTCACAGCCATTGCCACTCCCTACCTTACCATCTTACTCGTAGCGGAGAACGCACCTTCCTGGCGCGTTATGTACCTGGCTCCCCTGCTGATCACCGGCGTCTGGTTACTGCTGGACCAGGCCCTCGCCGCGTGGAAATTAGCCCGGCTGACAATATTCGCTCTGCTCTGTGTTATTCTGATAGGGTATATCCAGATGTCGCGCACGAACGCGGCAGAGTACGTGCAAGTCTTCCAATCGGACCTGCATGTGCTACGACAATTGGAGGATTATGTGGCACAGGAGCATATCAATGATAATATGGTAAACATTGCTGCTTACCCGGAAGCACCGGTCAACAATTGGAACCCTTACGGCATCAAATACCTTTTCGCAGATTCCAAACTTTCCGCCTTTTATAAAAGCTGGTCTGCCTATCCCTTTATACGCTGGTTCTCCCAGTTGAACCCTACCGAGGACAAAATTGTGCATGACCAATGTCTGGACATATGCCGCACCGATAGCAATAATCTCACGTTCCAGTTTTATAAACTCGGCAGCAATGGTCCTGCCTGTATTTGCCTACCTTGAGGTATACCCGCGAGTACTCTCGCGCTATAACCGGGGGAAATATCTTTTATACCAGGTGCATATCTCCCCACAAGTTAGTAAAAATTTCATAACCTGATATCATATAGCAGAGCCCGCTGTAAAATTTAGACCTGAGTACCCTCAGAATGGAATCCATGCGCATAGCTTTTGTGGTGCACAAGTTCCCCCCTGATAGCCTGGGAGGAACTGAAATCTACAGTTGGAGCCTGGCCCGCGCCCTGGTAGCCGCCGGGCATGAGGTACACGTCTTTTACCCCCTCTCCGGCCTCTCTCCAGCAGAAGCGCATACCCAGGAAAGTAAGGGCGATCGCCCCGGCATCTACCTGTGGCGTGCGCCGCTCCCAACCACGCGCCTGGCCGAAGATCCCATACGCCAATTCTGGCATACTTTCCGTGATGCTGCGATTGAGTCCGACTATCAAGAGTTCCTGGCCCACGTCCAGCCCCATATCCTGCATTTTCAGCATGTCCAGGGCGTTTCTGCCCGGCTCATTGAGCTTTCCGGCCAGATGCGCCAGCTCTCTGCCGATGGCGCGCGAGAGTACTCGCGGTCGCGTCCGATTCCTAAACTCGTTACGCTACATGATTATTGGTATTTTTGCGCCAATAGCCAGCTCATCCGTCCCGATCACTCCGTTTGCCAGGAAGGACCCCGTATGGGCTGGAATTGCGTCGACTGCGGCACAGCCCGCGCGGATCTGCACTGGCTGCGCGCACTCCGACCTCTGGTTGCCTTGCCCTTCGCCTATCGCAACCATTATTTGCGCCGCATGGTATCCCAAGTCGATCTCTTCCTGGCACCCAGCGAATTCTTGCGCCAGCAATATATCCGCCAGGGATTTCCCGCCGAGCGCATCTTGACCATCGAGAACGGATTAGACGACCAGCGGCTGATGGCGCCGTCAGAACGGGCGCCGTCAGAACGCTTGGAATTACCCCCGCCCGCTGCTCGGCCCCATTTTGGCTTCCTCGGCTCCCTGGCCTGGCAAAAAGGCGTCCATATTCTCATTGACGCTTTCAACCAACTCCCAGCACAGGCCGCGCTCACGATCTACGGCGACGACAGCACCTTTCCCGATTATGCGCGCCAGATCAAGGCCGCCGCGCGCCACCCCCACATTCGCTTCCACGGCCCGGTCGATTACCAACACGTGGGAGCTGCCATCAAGCAGCTAGACGGCCTGGTCGTACCCTCCCTCTGGTATGAAAACTCCCCCCTCGTCATCCAGGAAGCCTACGGATTGCAGGTGCCGGTGATTGCCAGCCGGATTGGCGCGCTGGCAGAAAAAGTGCAGGAAGGGAAAACCGGTTGGCTTTTTACCCCTGGCGATAGCCAGGACCTGGCCCGCGTGCTCCATCGCCTCATCGATCAACCGGAGCTGCTGCGCTCTATCAGGCAGAACATCAAAGCTGCACCGAGTATGCAGCAGCACGCCCGCCAAATTGCGGAGATCTATAGCTCTCTACTACGCTGAGTACTCTCAGCCAGACGACGCCACAAACCGGGAGCTGACGATCAGCGTATCAGCTTGCACGGGTTTACATGCTGAGTATACTCAGCCCTAAGTACTCTATAGCCCAAGTACTCTTAGCAAGGATCTTGCCATGGTTGGAGAATTCGTTGGCCGGACCAGCGCCCCGGGAAAAACCATACTCATAGGCGAGCACGCCGTAGTCTACGGCAAACCGGCTATCGCCGTACCTGTTACCCAGCTATTGGCCCAGGTCGATGTCTTCCGTGCTCCTGCCGGCAGCGGTATGCGCATCCTGAGCCTGGATTTGGGATGTACTATCGATACTGAGTACTCTCAGCGCGAGTACTCTCAGCAGTTGAGTATTCTCAGCAAGACAACGCATCCCTCAGAAATGCCGTCAGATCCGCTGCCATACGTCGTGTACCAAACTCTCCAGTACCTGGGATTAGATCACCCACCCGATGTCATCCTGCAGATCCACTCCGATGTGCCCTTAGGGCGAGGATTGGGCAGCAGCGCCGCCGTGGCTACCGCTTTGGTTCGCGCCACCTGCCTGGTATCCGGTCACAGCTTGCCACCTGAAGAGATCTCCCACATCGTTTTCCAGACGGAAATCCTGCAACACGGTACACCCAGTGGCATTGATAATACTGTCATTGCTTATGAGCAACCCATATTCTATAGTAAGGGCCGGCCTCTTGAGCGCCTACACCTGCACCGTCCACTTCATCTGTGTATAGGGGATACGGGAATACCGGCCTCTACCCGCGCGACCGTCGCCGCCGTCCGGCAGAATTGGGAACGGGATCCAGCAAAATCCGAAGGTTACTTTAATGAAATCGGGCAGATCGTAACAGAAGCCCGGCTGGCCCTGGAAATCGGTCAAATGTCCCGCTTGGGGCAGCTTCTCACGGCCAACCACCACCTGTTGCAACAACTGCAGGTATCCTCGCCCGAGTTAGATCGCCTGGTAGTAGCCGCGCTACAGGCCGGCGCCCTGGGCGCCAAGCTCTCCGGCGGTGGCGGCGGTGGCATTATGCTTGCCCTGGTCAATCCGGGTATAATGGAACAGGTACAACGAGCCCTCAAAGCAGCCGGGGCCTCTCAAACCTGGTCCTTCGAAATCTCTTAATCGTGGTGCTGAGAGTAGTCCGCGGAGTACTCTCAGCGGGGAATAATTCTATGAATAAAAAATGGTTAGTCTGGGGCAGTGCCCTGCTGGCAGGATACCTGGTCGGTCAGAAATTCATCTTAGAAGAGATCCCCGCCCTTGATGTCTGCTATCCGGAGGAGGGCCCGATGAACATAGCCCACCGGGGCGCCCGCGAGCAAGCCCCCGAGAATACCCTGGTAGCCTTTTCCCTGGCCCATGAATTGGGGGCAGATGGCGTGGAACTGGACACCCAACTGACATCCGATGGGGAAATTGTTATCATCCACAATCAAACAGTTGATAAAACCACCAATGGTTTTGGTGAAGTACGCCATCTTACGCTGGACCAGATCAAGAGCCTGGACGCAGGCTCCTGGTTCGACCGGCGCTTTGCTAACCTGCGCATTCCCACCCTCGAAGAAGTTATCGCGGTTCTCGATGCGAAGATGGTGATTAACATTGAGCTCAAAACCTTCGGCCTCAATAACGGGGATCTGGCTCAAAAAATAGTAAATCTCGTCCACCGTAAAGAAATTGCGCAGCGGGTAATCATCTCATCCTTCAATCCGCTGGAATTGATAAAAGTTCGCCGGATGGCGCCCAGCCTGCATACCGGCTTGATCTATGCTGCCAATTCACCCTGGTTGCTTACAAAGGCTGGGCTACGATCCGTGCTGGGTACAGGGCTGAGTACAGCCTTGCGGCCCGCCGCGCTGCATCCCCATCGCAGACTGGTAACCCCCAGCTTTATGCGCTGGGCCCATGACCAAAGCTATCGGGTAAACACTTGGACCGTCAATGAGCCGGCAGAAATGCAGCGCATGATCCGTCTCGGTGTAGATACCATCATGACCGATCGCCCAGATAACTTGCACCGGATACACTCTCGCTCGGCGCGTACCCGGGAGCCCGGGCTATAGGCACATTTCGACCCGTTTTTACCCCCGCTTCGCGGGTATGAATCCCGAGGTGCCCTTTGCCGGCAGAACTGGTATTCCTAAAATTAGGTGGTTCACTGCTGACCGACAAACAGCAAGAAAACAGTGTCCGTTATGACCATCTTTCCCATGTCGTTGGCGAAATTCGCCGCGCTCTCGATCAGGACACCTCTCTAAGGCTGCTCATCGGCCACGGCAGCGGCTCATTCGGCCACTTTGCTGCCGCCCGCACCGGCCTGCTCTCCGCCCCGGCTCCTAACTGGCCAGCTTACGCCGAGGTAGGCGCCGCCGCCGCCCGGCTGAACCGTATCGTGGCCGATGCGCTACTGGCCGGTGGTGTTCCCGCCGTTACCCTGCAACCGTCCGCCGCCGCCCACTGCGATGATGGGCAGATCATCTCCCTGGCCACAGAGCCGGTAGCTACCTTACTAAGGCATGGCCTCGTTCCCCTGGTCTATGGCGACGTAGCCCTGGATCTGACGCGAGGCTACACCATCATCTCCACCGAAACCATCTTCGCGGCCCTGGCATCCCGCCTCCAACCTGGCCGCATCCTGTTGGCCGGTGAAGTCTCCGGGGTTTACACTGCCGATCCGCAGCGTGATCCTACTGCCCAACCTATACCTCTGATTACTCAGGAGACCTTCTCCCAGGTTGAACAGATGCTCGGCGGTTCCGCCGGTGTAGATGTCACCGGCGGCATGGCCACTAAAGTGCGCCATATGCTGGACCTGGCCGCTATCTCTGGAGGACTGGAAGTTTGGGTCATCAGCGGTACAGCCCCCGGCAACATATATCAGGCCCTCCTGGGCCAGCGTCCCCCGGGCAGTACCCTGCTCAAAGCGAAATGAGCTGAGAGTACTCAGGATTAGCTGTAATCAGCAAGGAGCCTTTCCCATGCCATCCACCACCAAAGCGACAGCCAAGAGCTACAGCAATATCGCCTTCGTGAAGTACTGGGGCAATCGCGATGATCTCTTGCGCATCCCCGCCAATGGTTCCATCTCCATGAATCTCAGCGAAACTGCCACCGTCACCACGGTAGAATTTACACCGGACCTGGCCGAGGATTCCCTGGAAATCGACGGGCGTCCAGCCACTGAGCCCGCCCGCCAACGCGCCGGCCAATTTCTTGACGTCATCCGTGAGATGACAGGGCGCCCGGAATCGGCCCGCGTCGTTTCGCACAACAACTTCCCTATGGGTACCGGTATCGCCTCTTCCGCCTCGGCCTTCTCTGCCCTGACCCTGGCTGCCTGTACTGCCGCCAGCATTGAGCTCTCCGAAAAGCAACTCTCGGCCCTGGCCCGCCGTGGCTCCGGTTCCGCCTGCCGCTCCATCCCTGGGGGGTTTGTCGAATGGTTTCCTGGTCTGACCGATGCCAGCTCCTATGCCATCCAGATTGCCCCGCCGGACTACTGGCCGCTGCGAGATATCGTAGTTATCGTCAGCAGCCGGCATAAAAACGTGGGCTCTGCTGAAGGGCATATCTTGGCCTGGACCAGCCCCTTCTATACCACCCGCCTCAACCATCTGCCCGAGCGCCTGCACCGCATGCGTGCCGCTCTTTTACTCCGTGACCTGCGAGCCTTGGGCGAAGAGTGCGAATTGGAAGCGCTGGAGCTGCATACTATCGCCATGACCAGCGCCACCCCAGTCATCTACTGGGACCCAGCCACTCTCGAAGTCATGCAGGCCGTGCAACGCTGGCGCGAAGAAGAAGGGTTGGGAGGTTACTTCACCTTAGATGCCGGCGCTAACGTCCATATCCTGTGCGCGGCCGCCGACGCCGAACGCCTGGCCTATCGCCTGCGCCCCCTGCCCGGCGTCCACGACCTCATTATCAACTCCCCGGCCCCGGGCACCCATTTATTAGAGGAGCATCTTTTCTAAAACGCCTGAATCAACTCTATCGTAGTCATCGTATTCCTCCAGTGGACCTAACAAAAACCAGGCTGCCTCGCTTGAGGCAGCCTGGTTTTGCAAATAACCTGATCCAGCGCATCACCTGCTCCGCCGGTCCCCGGTATGGATCAGCACCAGATTCTACCGTATTGAGGCACTGCTGGCAAAGCTCTTCTGCAGACCCCGGATCAGTTGCTCCTTTTCCGCCTGAGACAGGCGTGCTTCAGGGTGCATCAGGAGATAGTCAAAGGGAGGCATGGTAGCATTCCGTATGCGCTGAGCCATATTATTGGGCAGTTGCGCTTTCATAAATGCCGGCAGCTTGTTCAGCTCTGAGAGATTGAACTGTTCACGCGCACAATTGACGTGAATAGTGTTGAGCCAGGATGCCGGGGCAACACTTGAATACCACGGCCATTGGGTCTCGTTGCTGTGACAATTCATGCATGCGCGATACGCCAGATCCCGCGTTTGCTGCGAATCCCACTGCACCGTTGCCTGGACCGGCGGGTTGGTGCACGAGACAGGCACCAATTGGATTACTATCAGCGCCACTGCGGTGATAGCTAGACTACCGGCAATCGCCCTGCCTGCCTCCCGCCCATAGTTCACCGGCGCCCCTGATCCTGTTTGGGTGCTCGTCGCGGTCCCGCTGCTGGACGCAGTCCCGCCGGCCGTTTCCCGCAACGCGCGCCATCCTCCCACGATACTCACCAACGCGATCAGGGTGAAAAGCGCCATTAACCCTCCCCCGATCTCGAATTGCCGCGCTAAATTCCCTATTCCACCTGGCCCGCCCGGTCCACCCGGACCTCCTGGCCCCGGTGGAGCTCCTTGCTGGCCTGACCCGGCCGGTGCGCCAGGCGCACCCTGTCCACCCGGCGCCCCCGGCGCCCTTTGCCCACCTTGCCCGCCCTGACCTGTGCCACCTGCTTGTGTCCCTGGCGCCCTCTGCGCACCTTGCCCGCCCTGACCTCCAGCAGCCGGTTGCGCCCCTTGGGCGCCGGGGGCCCCTGGCGCGTCATTCGGGCCGCCAAAATTGGGCAAGGTGGGTTGGTTCGTTAAGACGATCGCAATGCTGGCTACTATCCCTAAACAGGCAATCAAGCTCGGCACCCCAGTGATACCCATCATCACTGTAGCCGCTCTCAGTGTCGTCCCACTCAGTTTCGTGCGCACCGCTGCAATTACCACAGCCAGTGTACTGAGCACCGCGCCCACCGCCAGCCAGACCGTGATAAAGGTAATACCCATGCCCGGGTTGCCATAGATAGTGCCCACGGTGCCAATGCCCAGGATACTCAAAATAACACCTACCAGCGTAAGACCTGTCCATTCGCTGATATTTTTTGGCCTTAATTGAATTATTTCTCCCACTTTGTCCTTTGTAGAGGGCAAAAATGGGATCCGTCCCATCACATTACTTGTATTATGACTTTCCAAACGGTCTTGAATGCCTAAACACAGGCAATCATAC
>SHYO01000010.1 GCA_009692745.1 Chloroflexota bacterium | reverse complement strand
GGATTTGACGGTGGGACCGCTAAACCGTATTCTGATATACACGGATGTATCTCCTTACTGGTTTTGATTGAGCTCAGTATTGAGATACATCCGTTTCTCTTTTTGCGCCAGTCTATCATTTCTCATTCATTTTATGGACATCTATAGAACATATTAAGGACGTGACCCGCCGGCTGACGAAAGCGGGATATGTAGGTCTGGCGGTCGATCTTATCTCGCGCCAGGGTGGCACAGATAAGGTGACTGACCAGGCCCAGATTCCGGGCGTCCTGTCCAATACCGCGCCAGACGACTATATAAAAGACTTCCAGGCCGGTATCAAATACCTGCAAAGCCAGCCCTTTGTGATGAAGGACCGCTTCGGCATGGTGGGTTTCTGCTTCGGCGGCGGGATCACCTGGCGGGTCATCACTAAAACGCCGGAGATCAAAGCAGCAGTACCTTTCTACGGCCCTAACCCACCACTGGAAGACGTTCCTGGTATTCAGGCCGCCGTACTAGGCTTATATGGGGGCGAAGACCAGCGCATCGATGCTGGTATTCCGGCGATTGAGGCGGCGATGAAGCAGAATAATAAGACCTACGAGAAGATCCTCTACCAAGGCGCCAACCATGCCTTTCATAACGATACGGGGGCAAGTTATAAGGCCGATGCCGCCATAGATGGCTGGTCCAAGGCAATTGGCTGGTTTAATAAGTACCTGAAGTCTTAGGAGCGCTCCCAGTTTCCTGTAGGTGCGGCTTGCAGCCGCACGTTCTGGTCGCATTGGCCAGAACGCGCGGCTGCAAGCGTACAGTTTACTATTTTGCAATCAACGCATTTTGGGATATCCTGATATATATTCGTGGGACGCGTTGGATTCCGGGATCTTTAGAGATGGGTGTGAAGAGACGAAGATGACTACTATTCTGATTGCCGATGATGACCGCAAGATTGTGGATATGTTGCGCCGTACCCTGGCATATGAGGGGTATGAGGTGGTCACCGCCACGAATGGGACAGAGACCCTCAATAAGGTACAAACTGAACGTCCCGACCTGGTAGTGCTCGATTGGCTGATGCCCAAGATGGAAGGCATCGAAGTCGCCAGGAGATTGCGCAACACCAGTGCTATCCCCATTTTAATGCTCACGGCCAAGGATGCCGTAGAAGACCGGGTAAAGGGGTTGGATAGCGGCGCGGATGATTACCTGATTAAGCCCTTCGCACCGGCGGAATTGTTGGCGCGCATCAGGGCCCTGCTGCGCCGCACCGAGCCGGATAATCTGGAAAAGCCGCTAGCATTTTTGGATATGTTGATTGACCCCATGACCCGCGAGGCGCGGCGCGGCGACCGGCCCATGGAATTAAGGCCGAAAGAGTTCGATCTCCTTTCGTACTTAATGCGCCAGGCGCGGCGCGTCCTACCCAGGGATAAGATTTTGATGGATGTGTGGGGCTATGATTTTGGCGGAGATGGGAATGTATTGGATGTATATATCGGCTACCTGCGCGCCAAGACGGAAGCGGGTGGAGAAGCGCGCTTGATTCAGACGGTGCGCGGCGTCGGCTACGTGCTGCGGGAAATTTAAGAGGCTACGAAAGCGATCACGCTATGTCTATACGTCTCCGGCTCACCCTGATCTATAGCGCTATCCTGGGGTTGACCCTGGTGGCTTTCAGCATCGTGGTCTATGTCACTGTTTCCCAAGTTAACCTCTCTGTGATGGAGGATACCCTTGAGACGGAAGCTAAGCGTGTGCTGACCACCAGAGACTTCCGCTTCGATCACGGCCCATTTCCGACCAGCAGGTTTGCTGCACCTGAAACGTATATTCAGACCAGGCGCATTACCGGTGAGGTGGTAGACCGGACACCTAACCTGGGCAGTGTGGTGCTGCCCTTGAGCGACACCGGTACCGCTACCCTCCAAAGTGGCAAATCCTGGAGCGAGATCACCTTGATCGATGATCAACGGTTTCTGATATTCAACACCCCCATTCCCGTTCCGGGCCGTATCATCGGCGTACTCCAGGTGGCTCGCTCTTTAGGGGAGTTGGATAACGCCCTGGATGCCTTCCGCCGGATTATCGCAATCGGTGGCAGCCTGGTAACCTTAGCCGCCTTTGGCATCGGCTGGATCATGGCTGGGCTGACGCTCCGGCCGATCCACCGCATTACACAAACGGCTCAGGCCATCGGAGCGGAAAGAGACTTTGACCGCCGCCTGCAATATTCCGGGCCCAACGATGAGATCGGGCAACTGGCCAAAACCTTCAACACCATGCTAACGGAGCTGAAATTGGCGTATCTGCAGTTAAAACAGTCCTTACAAACCCAGCGCCGTTTCATCGCAGATGCTTCCCATGAATTGCGCACCCCGATGACCACCATCCGTGGCAATGTGGGGCTGCTACAGCACGAGCCTCCTATCAGCGCTGAGGATCGCAAAGCGGTGCTCACCGATACCGTAGAAGAATGTGACCGCCTGATCAGATTGGTGAATAATCTGCTGGTATTAGCCCGTGCGGATGCAGGACAACCCCTGGCCATCGAGGTGGTGACGATGAAACCCCTGATTGAAGAGCTATGCCGGCGGGCCAGACTGCTCAACCCCGAGCGCACCATCGAGTGTGAGCATGTGGTCGATGCAGCCGTAATGGGAAACCACGATGGCTTGAAACAGGTGATGTTGATTCTGTTGGACAACGCCCTGAAATTCACACCGCCGGAGGGCCAGATAGTGGTTTCCACGATAGTCTGTGAAAAGTTCGTGTCTGTCAAAGTGCGCGATACTGGCATCGGCATAGAACCTGAGAAACTGCCCCACATTTTTGAGCGCTTCTTCCGGGGGGATACCGCGCGCAGCGGTTCCGACTCGGGCCTGGGCCTGGCGATTGCTCAGACACTGGTCGATAGTATGCACGGCACGATTTCCGTCCAGAGCGCGCCCGGCAAAGGAACCGAATTTACGGTTTTACTCCCCAAAGCTGCGCCTCCCCCGGAAGAGACACCTGTTTCTGTCAGGGAAGGGCAAGAGCACCCGGTTTTAGCATAAACGGCGCTGAAAGGGTTGTGGTTGTATGGTTTTTAAACGCATTCTGATCGCTAACCGGGGCGAGATTGCTGTCCGGATTATCCGCGCCTGCCAGGAGATGGGGATCGAAACGGTGGCCGTCTATTCCGAGGCCGACCGTACGGCGCTGCATCCTGCCCTGGCCGATCGGGCGGTTTGCATTGGCCCTGCCGCGCCGGCTGAATCATATTTACGGGGCGAGAAGATCATTGCGGCTGCCCTGGCACAAGGGGCGGCAGCCATCCATCCCGGGTACGGCTTTTTATCTGAAAGTGCGGCTTTTGCGCAGCAAGTGCAAGCGGCGGGGTTGGTGTTTATCGGACCCGACCCGGCTGCTATGGCGACGATGGGAAGTAAAACATCCGCCCGGGCGCGTATGCAGACCGCAGGGGTGCCGGTGGTGCCTGGATATGAGGGAGGCGGCAGCCCGGCGGAGTACCAATCCGCCGCCCGGCGCCTCGGCTACCCCCTGCTGGTTAAAGCCGCTGCCGGGGGCGGCGGCAAGGGCATGCGATTAGTAGAAGAGGAAGCAGAATTACCCCTGGCGCTGGCCGCGGCCGAGCGCGAGGCGCAGCACGCCTTCGGAGATGGGCAAATCTACCTGGAAAAGTACCTGGCGGCGCCGCGCCATATAGAATTTCAGATCTTGGCAGACCGTCACGGGCATACGATCCACCTCTACGAACGTGAATGCTCCATACAACGCCGCCACCAGAAGATCATTGAAGAGAGCCCTTCCCCTTTTTTAGCGATGTCCCGGGATAGGTCGCTGCGGCAGCGCATGGGTGCAACAGCCATAGCGGCAGCCCAGGCCGTCAATTATGTAAATGCAGGCACAGTTGAATTCCTGGTGGATGGCTCCGGGAACTTCTATTTCCTGGAAATGAACACCCGGCTCCAGGTGGAACACCCTATCACGGAAAGTGTCCTGGGCCTTGACCTGGTCAAAGCCCAAATCCGCATCGCCGCCGGAGAGCCTCTCCCCTACCGGCAGGCCGATATCTCCCAACATGGCCACGCCATCGAGTGCCGCATTTATGCCGAGGACCCGGCCCAGGGTTTTCTGCCCTCTACCGGCAAGCTGTTGCGGATCGAGGTGCCCCTAGGACCCCAGGTGCGGGTGGATACTGGCATTATGACCGGCATGGAGATTACCCGCTATTACGACCCGTTAATCGCCAAACTGATAGTGAGGGGGGAGAACCGGGCGGATGCGCTGCAGAAGATGGCATGGGCGCTCTCCCATTACACCATCTTGGGACCGGCCACCAATATCACGTTTTTGCAGCACATCCTGGACCAACCGGAGTTCCAGGCAGGACAGGCGACGACCCAGTTCATCGAAGGGTTGCTAGCCGGGCACGATTGGCCGCCACCGAGTACGCCGGTTTCTGACCAGGTGCTGATTGCGGCAGCTGTGGCTCAATTTATGGAACATGGGGGAGCACGCCCGGCAAACGGCGCGGTCACGCCCACCGAGGGCGATGCTTTTAACCCCTGGTACAAAGCGGATGATTTCCGCCTGGGAAGCGGCTGAGGTGGAGATCCGCTATCAAGACAAAAAAGACACCGTGCGGGTGGTGCGGGTAGTGCGGGAAGGGGATATGCTGCGGGTGACGGTAGATGGCCGGATTTATACCGTCCAGGCTCACCAACCGGAAGCAGGGCGGTTACACCTGGAGCTACAACCCGGCGGAGAGAGATGGCTGGCTTACGTCGCGCGGCAAAATGAAACAGTCCAGGTAGCCTTGGGCGCCAACGTGACAGTCCTGCATACTGCCCAATCGGGGTTTTCCCAGTATAAAACCCGGGAGGACGGCGGAAGTCTGGAAGCAGCCATGCCAGGCCAGGTCGTCGCGATTCTGGTCAAGATCGGCGATCACGTGAAAACGGGCCAGCCGCTGGTTATGCTCGAAGCGATGAAGATGGAGCTGCGGCTAATCGCGCCCCGGGCAGGCCGGGTGACCGCCATCTATTGCGAGGAAAAGCAAGTCGTTGACCGGGGACAGAAGTTGGTGGAGATCACCTAACGCCCCGTCCCGAGCAACGGTAAGAAGGTGTGGAGCGGCAGCACACCTTCGGCCCGTAACATAACTCCCGAGGTACTGCCGGCCCACAAGAAGGCGGAGGAGAACCCGGCCACGCTGGTGAGATTGTATTCCGTGCCGGAGGGCACCATCTGCCAGCTATTGCTCTGGCGGCTATAGTGCAACACCGTACCCCTACCCCCAACCGCCCAGGCCTCATCCCGGTTGGGCATTTTCACATCCAACAACCGCTCGCTGGTCGGACTGGGGAAGATTTCCCAGATGGGGTCATCCTCAGGATGGACCTGGGATAGATGTTGGATCAGACCGTTGTCACCCACCGCCCAACCCTCAAAACTGCCGGTTTCAGGAACGGGCAACACGGCAACCCCGTGCAGGTTCTCTTCACTGGCGGAGAAATCCCTTTGCCAGAAGCCCGTTCCTTGGGAAGGTTTGCGATACTGCAGGATGGTGCCCACGGCGCCGACAGCATAACCGTGGCGCTCATCGGCCATAGCCACAGCTTCAATGGAGTGATCGGTGGGAGAAGGCGCGCTCGTCCAGATCCTTTGTTGTAAATGTAGCAGTAATCCCCCATCACCAAAGCCCCAACCTTCCATACTACCGGCGGTGAGATAAACTACCAGGGCGCGCGGTACCCCCTGCAGACCAGGTTCGCTTTGTTCCCAACCCGTCGGCGAAATATGTATCGCCTGGATATGGGAGATACCTTGTTGATCCACCTGAGCACCCAGGGCATAAAGATCGCTGACGCCTACCGCGCCGATGGCGAGAGATACATAATCTGGCAAAGTAGCAACCACTCGCCAGGGAATATCCCCGCCCTGGAGCAGATAAGCGCTGCTCTTCAAGCCCTCCTGGCGCAACCCGGCAGCCCAGATGCGCAAAGGAGCGGCACCGCTAAGCGGCATGGCAGCAGATAACCCGGTATAGATTAGCCCCAGGGTGTGACTTAAGATTTCCCATGAAGCGCTTTGCCCACCCGGGTAAGAGAGCAGAGTGGCTCTGTCTCCGGTGGTCCAGACTTCGCCAGTTTGGATGGTAGAGAGGCCGAAGAGATGCTCAGTAACGGGAGAGTAGCTCGCCAGGTCCCAGGTGCCACCCTGGTAGCGCAGGATCACTCCTCCTTCGCCCACAGCCCAGCCGTCGTAGGGTGTGAAGGCGATATCTTCCAGGCGGGTTATGGTGGAGGAATAGACCTGCTGCCAACCAGCGCCGTCAGTTTTCAAGATGATGCCCTTTTCACCGATCGCCCAAACCCGGCGCGGATCGCGCGGATCGTAAGCCACTTTAGTCAGAAGGGTTTGCGTGCCACTGGCTACTTCTTTCCAGGTGGGTCCAATCTCGCCGCTGACCTGGGAATAGTGGAGTATCGCGCCGAAATTGCCCACCGCCCACCCTTCTGTGGAGCTGCGCATAGCCAACCCGTTCAGCGGGTAGCCCGTGGGGCTCGGCACATTCTGCCATTCCGCTAATGACCCTCCGGCCGGAATAGCATAGTGGAAGATACGCCCACCGCTACTTACAGCCCAGGCGTCGTTGGCGCTGAGGGTGACGATTTCTCTGAAACCCAGGTTGGGGGGAGCGGGAAAAAGTGACCATGCACCACTATCATATCTCAGCAAGAGCCCTTGTAAGGCCCCCGTATTGTCATAGGTTAGCCCGCTGAGCCAACCGTGGTCGGGGTCGGAAAAGCGCAAGGTGAGCAGGCTGGAAAGCGCGTTAACCCCGGGCGCTTTGACCCGTTCCCAACTTCCATCCAGATAGTGGAGCAGGATGCCCTGCTCTCCGGCGGCCCAGCCTTCCTGTGCGGAAAACATTTGAATATCATTGACCCGACCGGCGCATAGTGGGTTGTCGCTGAGAGGATCGCAACGCCATACGGGGAGGTTGTCGACCGGCAGCGCCGCTGTAGTAGCCGCTGCCGATGTTACATGCGACCGGGGAGCCAGCCCATCCGCCAAGCCAAGCATAATAACACTGATTAACAGAAGTCTAAGTGAGAGAAACCTGCATCGCACGGGACGTAATGTTTTTCCCAATAGAACCTTGTCCATCAAGCTTGAGAAGCCATAATCTGCCCCAAGAGACCGTGGACTTCCTCGATAGGCTGATTTCCATCCATCTCGACCAATACGCCCTTAGCAAAATAATATCCGATCAGTGGAGCCGTCTGTTTGTAGTATACGTACAATCTATTGCGCACTGTATCTTCTTTATCATCATCCCGCTGGTAGAGTTCACTGCCGTCAACATCACAGATCTGAGGATCCTTAGAGGGATTGAAGATCACATGATAAACGTGTCCATAGGCCCGGCACACCCGGCGCCCGGTCATCCGCTCCATGATGACTTCATCTGGAACAGAAATACTGATAGCAATGTTGATGCGGCGCCCGGCCATGCCCAACATCCGGTCCAGGGAGTATGCCTGAGGGAGGGTCCGCGGGAAACCGTCCAGAATAGCCCCTTTTTGACAATCTGACCGGGTGAGACGCTCACGAATCATGCCTACGGTAACATCGTCGGGTACAAGTTCTCCGCGATCCATATATGACTTAGCCTGTACACCCATAGGGGTACCCTTAACCAGGTTTTCCCGAAAGAGATCTCCACTGGCCACACGCTTCAGACCCATTTCGTTCTCCAGAATTGCGGATTGGGTGCCCTTCCCCGCCCCAGGTGGTCCCATCAGCACAACGTAAAAAGGTCTATCCGGTAGGGCCATCGCAGCTACTCCTCATCGAGGTTTGTGATATTCTACGCATTATAAGCATTCCTGTGCTTCGCTGCAAATCTGGTATCAGGGCAATTATTAAATTGGGGGCGAGTACATCTGATATTCTCACCAATTTAGTACCAATTTTAAAAACAATTTACGACAACTACCTGGTAAGATAAAAGTATTGATAACATCTACCTGGCTTTTAGCCACCATAGCCGTGTTTTCGTGATGTTTTTACTACATTCACGGATACTATAGTGGACCGCGAAACACTGGTAAGCAAAGTTGATCCCAGGATATTCGGTATCGGTGACGCCACCGATTTGCCGGTGTCGAAGAGCGGCTCGGCCGCCCATTTTGAGGCCAAAGTCGTGGCAGAGCGGATTGCCGCCACTGTGCGGGACGAGGCCATAGATGGGAAGAATGCCCGGTACGACGGGCACGTGATGTGCTTCCTGGAGACCGGGTATGAGCAGGCCAGCCAACTGGTCTTCGATTATCACCATCCGCCCGATCCTCCTAAACCCAGCCGCGTTTACCATTACGAAAAAATAGCCTTCAACCAGGCCTACTGGTATCTGGTGCCTAAGGGCCTGGTTTAGGATTTATAGCCCGCTCGCTGCCATGTATGCATGGTCCTCGCCAAAGCATATGAAAAGTGAGCACTGTCTCGGGCTGCACATCTTCCCCACCGTAGACGTGCAGCCAGGAGACCTCCCTTACCCTCAGCACGCATCTGAGTACTCTCAGCACGTATCTGGCGGGACCTCTCCCCCATACAGGATTTTCCCCAGGCGCCTGGATGTGATAAAATATGATTCAAAGCTGCAGGTGATCCATGCCTATGTATCCCAGCCTGATCGGACGTCCCTCTAAATACAGGAGTCAACACGCCATGCTGCGAGCAGTCTTGGTCTTAATTCTGGCCGGTAGTATTGCTTTGACGGCCACAGTGGCCTGTTTGGGTGCCCTCTTTCTGGCGTTTGCCTGGAATCAGGTTATTCTCCTACTCTTCGCTGTGGCTATGTTGGGCGTGGTATTCATCACGGTGATCCTGGCCGTACGGGGTTTGGAAGAGCCTCAACCCTGGGAACAACGGATTTCTAACAACTAATCTTATCCCAACTTTATTCATGGTTTCTAACATCGCGCCACAGGTAGGATAATGACCACCGCCCACAAAAACATCATGAGATTCCAAGATCGCCAAGGCCTTCTCGTCCTGCTCGCGGGGTTTGGGGCTGCGGCTCTAGCAAGCACGGTAGCACAAAAGGCGCTCCAATCCGCCATCCAGGCCCAGGAGATCTACAGCCCTATAGAAGCCATCCGGCATGTGGGCCAATTCGGCATCACCGATAACCAACTCCTGGACTTGGGAGATGTGCAGATCCACTATACCGTGCATGGTGCGGGCGCACCGCTGATCCTGCTCCACGGCTTCGGCGGATGGCTCTACAGTTGGCGGCACAACATCCCGGCCCTGGCTCGGCATTACCGGGTTTATGCCTTAGATTTGCCGGGCTTTGGCTTTTCCTCGCGCGTGACGGAACCGGTAATATCGATACGAAATTATGCCCGCTGGGTGCGGCAGTTTATGGATCATCTCGATATTGGGCCGGCAGTGCTGGCCGGCAATTCTATGGGAGGCCGTATCTCAATACAGGTAGCATACGACGAGCCGGAACGGGTGCGGAAACTGGTCCTGATCACTTCCCAGTGGGAGACGGTCAACTTCGCCTCCTACTCGCGGTTACTGTTGCACCTGCCCCTTCTGCCAGAAGCGCTGGTCCTACGCTTCATGGCCAACCCGACCTATATCAAGAAGACCCTGGACCTGCTTTGGCCTGGCCAAACAGTACCTGAAGAAGTAACACAAGCCTACTGTTTCCCCCTAAAGGTAAAGGGCACGGTGCGTGGCTTGATCGCCATGTCCCAAACGCCGGATAGTGATTCCGACATCCCAGCATGTATTGGCGCTGTGCAAGCTCCTGCCCTGCTAATTTGGGGGGATAAAGACGTGATCTTCCCGCCGAGCTTCGGCCACCGCCTGACCGCCGCCCTACCCGCCGCCCGGTATGTGGAATTTCCCGGCGCGGGCCACGTCCCTAATGAAACCCATGCCGCCCAGACAAACGCGGCAATGCTCGATTTCCTCGCTGCAGATATGGCAATCGACAGCCGCGCGGTCATCAACACATTGTAGGGAATAAACCACACCCGTTATACTGTTGTCTATTCGTTACTCCCTATCTTTTGTTGTATAATTCCTGGTAGATGCAGTCACAAAATTCTGATCTACCTACCGCCAGAGTTGAACACTATGCCTGAAATCCAACCCCATGCGGCACAACTGCCATATTTCCTGGCTTTCGACTTAGGAACCTCCTCTTTACGCGGTCTGATCTTCGACCAGGCGGGTCGTATGGTGTCTGGTTACGGCGCGACGCAAACGTTCGAACTGCACACCACGCCGGACGGCGGGGTGGAGAGTGACGCCGAAATCATCTTTCAAGGTTTTTGTGGTGTGATGAGCACTATTCTGCAACAACTGGGGGATGAAACCCGCCACGTGGCCGGCATCGGCGTGGATACCTACGTAGGTAATATACTGGGGATCTCTGCTGACGGGCAACCAGCTACACCGGTCTACACCTGGGCCGACACCCGCAACGCCCAGGCAGCCGAACGGCTAAAACGCACTCTGGATGAACAGAAGTTTCATACGCGCACGGGGACGGTTTTTCATACCAGCTACCTCCCGGCGCGTTTCCTATGGTTACAGGAGCGCTATCCGGAACTGCTGCGCAAGAGCCGATATTGGCTCTCCATCGGAGAGTATATCATCCTCAGATTATTCGGGAAACGACTAGTCAGCTATTCGATAGCCTCCTGGTCAGGTTTGCTCAACCGCCAGGAGTTGATCTGGGATCCGGAGTTATTGCAACACTTACCGGTGACCGCCGATCAACTTTCCCCTCTGGTGGATATCGATCGGCCGGTGCGCGGCTTGTTGCCCGAATTTGCCCGCAAATGGCCGGCCCTGGCCCAGGTTCCCTGGCTGCTGCCGGTGGGAGATGGCGTCACCAGTAACCTGGGGAGTGGCTGCCGCGGGCCGCAGGATTTTACCCTCAATGTGGGTACCAGCGGGGCCATGCGGGTCATCTGGCCTGGCGAGGCACCCCCTATCCCGCTGGGCCTGTGGTCGTATCGCGTCGACCGCCAGCGCCACCTGATCGGCGGTGCGTTGAGTAACGGCGGAAATTTGTATGCCTGGGCACGCCAGACTTTGCAATTGCCTCCGGAAGAGGTTTTGGAACAAGAGTTGGCCCAGATGGCACCCGACAGCCACGGTCTCACGATTCTGCCCTTCCTGGCGGGAGAGCGCAGTCCTGGTTACGCCAGCGGCGCGCGGGCCACGATTTCCGGCATCAATCTGCACACCCGCCCGGTGGATATGGTGCGAGCTGGTTTGGAGGCGATTGCCTACCGATTTGCCCTCATCTACCACCTGCTGATAGAGACGGTCACCAGCAGCCAACCACTGGCAACGGAGGCGCCGGGCACATCCGCGCGGCCATCCACAATAGATGGCGCTGCCGTGAGGATCATCGCCAGTGGCGGCGCTTTGCTCAATTCACCCACCTGGATGCAAATCATGGCGGATGTCCTCGGCCGGCCGGTGATAGCTTCCGCCGAAGCGGAGGCCACCTGCCGTGGGACGGCGCTACTGGTAAAGGATATCCTGGCAAAGTGGGATGGTGCCGCAACCGGCGGCGCACTAGATGCCCCAGACGCGGTTGTGGGCCGGACCTTTATGCCGAATCCTGCCCACCGGGTGGTGTATGAACGGGGCATGGAGCGACAAAAGGCGCTGTATCGTGAGTTAATTAAACCCCCTGCCCCCGTCTGACCGGCATCATTAGGAATAAACAAAAAATACGATAAAGAAGTGAGGAATATGCATGTCAACTCTGCAAGAGGGTGTAACTTCTCAGACGCTCGATGAACTCGCCATTAATACCATCCGCACGCTGGCAATGGATGCAGTACAAAAAGCCGATTCCGGACACCCGGGGTTGCCTATGGGCGCCGCTGCGATGGCTTATGTCCTGTGGACTCGCTTCCTAAAGCACAATCCAAGGAATCCGGCCTGGCCCAACCGCGACCGGTTTATCCTTTCCGCAGGCCATGGTTCGATGTTGCTGTACAGCTTGCTCTACCTTACCGGCTATGATCTGCCCTTGGAAGAGTTGACCCAGTTCCGCCAATTTGGCAGCAAAACCCCCGGACATCCCGAGTATGGCCTGACCACCGGCGTGGAAACGACCACCGGACCCTTGGGCCAGGGCTTTGGCAATGGGGTGGGGATGGCGATGGCAGCGCGCCACATGGCGGCAACGTTTAACCGGCCGGGATTCAACCTGATGGATCATTACATTTACGCCATTGTCAGCGATGGCGACTTGATGGAGGGGGTGGCTTCCGAGGCTGCCTCCCTGGCAGGCCACCTGAAATTGGGAAATCTGATCTACTTCTACGATGATAACCACATCAGCATTGAAGGATCGACCTCCCTGACATTTACCGAGAACCGGGGCATGCGCTTCGAAGCCTATAACTGGCATGTGCAACATGTGCCAGGGAACGACCTGGAAGCAATGAGCCAGGCGATCCGCGCAGCCCAGGCAGAGACAAACCGGCCCTCTTTAATTATCGCCCGCACCCACATTGGGTACGGCAGCCCGCACAAGCAGGATACTGCCGAGGCTCATGGCACCCCCCTGGGTGCGGATGAGATCCGGCTGACGAAAGAAGCACTCGGATGGCCCAGCGATGCGCCCTTCTTTGTGCCACCGCAAGCCCTGGAGCACTACCGCCAGGCCATACAGCAGGGTGAGACGGCCGAGCAGGCGTGGCTAGATCTCAAGGCAGCGTACGCCCGGCAATTCCCAGAGCTGGCGGCCGAGTGGCAGCGACGGATAGACCGGGAGCTGCCCCAAGGTTGGCAAGCGGACCTCCCCAGCTTCCCCCCTTCGGAGAAGGGGACGCCCACCCGCCGCGCCTCGGGCAAGATACTCAACGCTATCGCCTCCCGCCTGCCCGAGCTATTCGGCGGCTCAGCCGACCTGGCGCCTTCCACCAATACCCTCATCGATAACGCTACCGCCTTCAGTCCGGAAGATTACGCCGGGCGGAATGTGCATTTTGGCGTGCGGGAGCATGGTATGGGCGCGGCGCTCAATGGGATGGCAGTCTACGGCGGCCTTATCCCCTATGGTGGCACTTTCCTGATCTTCTCCGATTATATGCGTCCCGCCATCCGCCTGGCAGCCCTGATGGAGCTACAAGTCATCTATGTCTTTACTCATGACAGTATTGGCCTGGGTGAGGATGGTCCAACGCACCAGCCGGTGGAGCAACTGGCCGCCTTGCGCGCCATCCCTCACCTAACCGTGATCCGCCCGGCGGATGCGAATGAGACCACCATAGCCTGGAAAGTGGCGCTCGGCCACCAGCATGGACCGGTGGCGCTGGTTTTCAGCCGCCAATCCCTGCCAGTGTTCGACCGCAGCCAGATGGGGGCTGTCGGCGGGCTGGAGCAGGGGGGATATATCCTGCTGGAAGCGCCCCAGAGCCGGCCAGAGTTGATTATCCTGAGCACGGGTAGCGAAGTCGAGTTGGCTGTAGGCGCGGCGCGCCAGTTGCAGGAGGAAGGTGTAGCTACGCGGGTGGTGAGTATGCCCAGTTGGGAATTATTCAACGCCCAACCTGAGGCATACCGCCATACCGTGCTACCGCCCTCAGTGAAGGCCCGCCTTTCTGTGGAAGCGGGTGTTTCCCAGGGCTGGCGGCAGTACGTGGGAGACGGCGGAGACTGTATTAGCCTGGAACATTTTGGCGCCTCGGCGCCCTATCAAAAACTCTACCAGGCGTTCGGCTTCACCGTAGATGCGATAGTTACGCACGCGCGGGGATTGTTGCAATAGCTAAACCTTGAGGACAATTATCCACAGATTTCTCCCCAGCGAGGCTGGGGCAGATTAACACAGATTAAAAAAGCATTTTAATATCTGCGAGAAATCTGTGGATTATTTATAGAGCGGCTAAGGGGGGATAAAGTTATGCTATTGGAGACAACCCGGGAGGAAAACCCACTACGTAAGGGTATGGAAAGAGAGCGCTCTCCTGAGCCGTGTGTGATGGTGATCTTTGGCGCGTCAGGAGATCTCACCAGCCGCAAATTGCTCCCGGCCATCTATAACCTCGCACGGGAACATTATCTGCCCAGCGGCTTTTCCCTGGTTGGCTTTGCCCGCACCTCGATGTCGAATGAGCAGTTTCGCCAGCAAATGTTCGAAGCGGTACAGGAGTTCTCCCGCACCCAACCGGTTTCCCAGCCCGTATGGGAGAGCTTCAGCCAGGGCATTTTTTACCATGCAGCGGATTATAACGACCCGGCAGCTTACGAGAAGCTGGTGGAGTTTCTGATACAGTTGGACCGGGAAAGGGGTACGATGGGCAACCGGGTGTTCTACCTGGCGACACCCCCGGGAGTTTACAGCACGATTATCCAGCAGTTGGGCATTTCTGGCCTGGCAAAGCCCGCCTCCAACGATAGCTGGGTGCGGATTATTATCGAGAAGCCCTTCGGTAGGGATCTGGAAAGCGCCCATGCGCTTAACCAACTGGCTAGCCAGGTCTTTACTGAAGATCAAATCTATCGCATCGACCATTACCTGGGAAAGGAGACAGTGCAGAATATCCTGGTTTTCCGGTTTGCCAACGGCATCTTCGAGCCGATCTGGAATCGCCGTTACATCGACCACGTTCAAATCACGGTGAGCGAAACGATTGGGATGGAGGGACGGGGCAGTTATTATGATGAGTCCGGCGCCATCCGGGATATGGTGCAGAACCATATGATGCAGCTCTTGTCCCTCATCTGCATGGAGCCGCCCATTGCCATGGGGGCCAATGCCGTGCGGGATGAGAAGGTCAAGGTGCTGCATGCCGTCCGGCCCATCCAACCCGACGAGGTATTGGATTTCACGGTGCGCGGCCAATACGGTCCGGGAGTGATTGGGGGCAAGCAGGTCCCCGGTTACCGGCAGGAGAAGGGCATCAAGCCCAATTCTACCACGGAAACCTACGTCGCCATCAAGTTCTTCGTGGATAACTGGCGCTGGGCGGGGGTGCCCTTCTACCTGCGCTCGGGGAAACGGCTGCCGAAGCGCGTCAGCGAGGTGGCGATACAGTTCAAGCAAGCGCCCTTGCTCCTATTTAAAAATAGCCGCATGGCAGGGCTGGATCCTAACGTCCTGGCGCTGCGCATCCAACCCGATGAAGGCATCTCTTTGAAGTTCGGTGCCAAGATCCCCGGCCAGACGATCCAGATCCTGCCTGTGAATATGGATTTCCGCTATGGCTCTTCCTTCGGTGTCGAGCCCCCGGATGCCTACGAACGGCTCCTGCTAGATTGTATGCTGGGCGAGGCTACACTCTTCACTCGTAGCGATGAGGTGGAAGTCGCTTGGGATTTTGTGACGCGGATCCTAAAAGGCTGGCAACAACACCCACCGGAGGATTTCCCGAATTATCCGGCCGGGTCCTGGGGGCCGGAACGCGCTAGTCAATTTATTGAGACTGATGGTCGCACTTGGCGCCGGCCATGAAATAGGAGTTTACCGATGGATCAAGTGAAAGACCCTGATAACAATACCAGCCAACCGGAAATAACCATGCAATCGGAAAAGGTGGAGGTGGGCGCGATTGAACAGGGCCTGAATAAGCTGTGGATGCATTTTCCTGAAACAATGCACCTGGCTGAAACAAAGGATGCCGCATTGATAGACCCGGTGATGCGCGCCTGTGTGCTTAACCTGCTGATCTATGCCGAGGGTAAAGATGAGATTCACCTGGCGCAACACCTGATTGAGGATATTGCCGGTCACACCCCATGCCGCATCATTTTTATGCAAGGAGACAGGCCGACGCATGAGCAGACGCTTTCCGCTGAGGTGACGGCGCACTGTGCTGTCTCACCTGAAAGTAGCAAACAGATGTGTTGCGAACAGATTACGCTGCAAGCCCATGGGGAGGTGGCCGTCAGCCAACTACCCGCCACGGTGCTGGGATTGTTAGTGCCCGATATCCCGGTAACTCTCTGGTGGGTAGGAAACCCCACCTTCGGTCAGAATCTGTTCGATGACCTGGCCTACGCCGCCGGGCGCACCATCCTGGATTCGGCCTATTTCGATCCCTCCCGCACCACGCTGCACAAGCTATGGCAGGCTGTCAGCTACCGCCATACCTTCACCGCTTTCTGCGATCTCACCTGGTCCCGTCTGCTGCCCTGGCGAGAATTATTGGCGCAATTTTTCGACCCACCGGCCCTGCGTCCCTACTTACAACGTATCGAGCGGGTAGAGATTATGTACGAGGGGGGGGAAACCGCGGAACAAGAGGTGAATCCGAACCAGGCCTTGCTGCTGGCCAGTTGGCTGGCTGCCCGCGCCGGTTGGTCCACGGTAACCGGACTGCGGGAGATCCATGAAAACACGGTACGTTATGTGCTGGCTAAGCCCAACGGCTGGGTAATTCTGCTGCTGGCCACCCGAAAGCGCCCGAGGGATAGAAAGCAGCAGGAGACCCACGGTACTATGTCGCATCACCAAACTCCCGGCAATATTGCCGAGGTACACCTCTATGCCACGGCCAGCCGGGATGGGAATTTGCCTCAGGCATCTTTCCACATCACGCAGGAAAAGGATGATGATTGTACCACTACGCGTGTGGAAAAAGAGGGTGCCTCCCCGATTAGCCGGGTGGTACGGATGGAGTCTATGCTTTTGGGCGAGCTGCTGGGAGCCGAACTGCAGCGCCTGGGCCGCGATATGATTTTCGAAGAGAGCTTGAACGTAGCAGCGCATTTGATGGAGCAGTGAATATTAGGCAGTTGCTCTTAATATATGCTATTATCAATAGAGCCTGTTAATGAGAGGATTATTGGAAACTTACAGTTTCTGGGAGAAATGAGGAAATGCATGTTCAATAAGCCGTCGGAAGTGCGGGGAGCGCTTGGCCAACAGCAATATATTGCCAGCGATGATATTGCTACGGTGCTCTACCTGGCAGAGCACCTGGGTAAGCCGGTGCTGGCAGAGGGACCGGCCGGGGTGGGCAAGACAGAGCTGGGCAAAGCCTGGGCTGCGGCCACCGGCCGCGAGCTGATTCGCCTGCAGTGTTATGAGGGGTTGGATGAAAGCAAAGCCCTGTACGAGTGGGAATACGCCAAGCAAATGCTCTATACTCAGTTGCTGCGCGATAAATTGCAAGACCTGCTCAAGGATGCCAGCTCTCTGACCGAGGCAGCGAACCGCCTAGCGGAAGAAGAGGATGTGTTCTTTTCAGAGCGTTTCTTGCTCCCCCGTCCCCTGTTGAAAGCTATCATCTCGGAAAAACCAGCCCTGTTGCTGATTGATGAGATCGACCGCGCGGACTCAGAATTCGAAGCCTTTTTATTGGAGATTTTGTCCGATTTTCAAGTTAGCGTTCCTGAAATCGGGACAATGAAGGCGCGGCAGCAGCCCATGGTAATTCTCACCAGCAATAATACCCGCGAACTCAGCGAAGCTCTGAAACGCCGCTGCTTGTATCTGTTTATCGATTATCCAAATACAGATGCGGAGTTGACTATCGTGCGCACCAAAGTTCCCGACCTGGCGCCGCAACTGGCGCGACAAGCTGTGGAGATGGTGCAGCGCTTGCGGCGCTTGGATCTCAAAAAACATCCCAGCATTTCTGAAACCCTGGATTGGGCCAAGGCCCTGGTCTTGCTGAATGCTAAAAGTCTGGACGAAAAGACTCTGGAAACTACGATGACGGTGCTGTTGAAGCACGAGTCTGATATGATGCGGGCGCGCCGGGCGACCCATCCAGGCCTGCCGAGCCGGTCGGAACGGTAGGCAAACAGCATGTCGGTGTATGGTATTGAGAGAAGGTTAACACATGGAAAATAGAATGGTGGAATTTGTCCAGGCCCTGCGCGCCTCGGGTGTGCGAGTTTCGGTGGCCGAGAGTGCCGACGCCTTCCGGGCGGTGGAACGGTTGGGCGTGCGGGATCGCCAGGAATTTAAGAGAGCGTTGAGCACCACCTTAGTGAAAGACCGCCAGGATAGCGAGATTTTCGAGCGGCTCTTCCCCCTGTTTTTCGGCAGCGGTGAGCCGCCTATGATGAATCCGATGGAGGGTATGACGGAGGAAGAACAGCAGCAAATAATGGAGGCGCTACGCTCCTTGAGTGCCCGCATGCAACAGCTCATGCGCATGTTAACGCAGGGGCAGCGCCCCTCCCAGGAGCAGATGGAACAATGGGCCAACCAGGCCGGCATGTCACAGACTTCGAACCGCAACCAGCAGAACTGGATCACGCGCCGCATGTTACGCCAGATGGGCTTTGACGATCTACAACAGGCTATCGACGAATTGATGCACCAATTAGCGGCGGCCGGTATGTCTCAGGAACAGCTCCAGGCAATGCGCGAAATGCTGGGGCAAAATGCGGAAGCGATGCAAGAGCAGGTAGAAAATTTCGTGGGCTCCAACCTGGAGCGCCAGGCCACGGAGATTCCGCGACCGATGGAGGGCAAGGATTTGAGCCAGCGCCCCTTCCAAGATCTTTCCAGCACCGAGGCACACGAACTGCGCAACCAGGTAAGACGCCTGGCTGTGAAGCTGCGCAGCCGCGCGGCTCTGCGGCAACGCCGCGCCGACGAGGGGCGCCTCGATCCCAAGGCAACCATCCGGGCCAGCTTGCGTTATGGCACTGTCCCACTAGAGTTGCACTTCCGGCACCATCACCTCAAACCCAAGCTGGCCTTGATCTGCGACGTGTCCACCTCCATGCGTCCAGTGGCAGAATTCATGTTGCGCCTCGTTTATGAACTGTCTGATCAGGTCGCGAAGGCGCGCAGCTTCGCATTCATCGATGACATTAATGATATCAGCGAGGAGTTCAGCCAGTTGCGCCTGGATCAGGCCGTAGAGTCCGTGCTGACCAAGATTCAGCCGGGGTATTATAACACTGACCTGGGCGCCAGCCTAGTTAGTTTTTGCGCAAATCATTTAGATAGCCTGGACCAGCGCACCACGGTTATTATCGTAGGCGATGGGCGCAACAACTTTAATGATCCGCGGCTGGATGCTTTTACCAATATCAAACGCCATGCACGCCGCATGATCTGGATCACACCTGAGCCCGAGAGTATGTGGGGGCGCGGCGATAGTGACATGCTAGCTTACCAACCCCTATGCAACTCGGTACACATCGTCTCTAATCTGGCAGATTTAGCCCAGGCAGTAGACGAAATCCTGGCCTCCCCCTAACTACGATAGACCGTTGTACAAATCCATCCTAACCTCAATCCCATACAGGTGCATTCCCACCAAGGCTGGAAATGCGCCTGCTTTCCATAATCACAATCTTTGATTAAAAGGGAAATTTTAAAACGGGTGCATTAATCGAGAGGACCATCCCTATGTGCGATCTCAGGCAACATGTGATGTAATTAGCGAAGACCTATCCTACCGGTGTCGAAGAATGGTATTTCCCTACCTGTGGCCGGCGCTTTTTACTCCGTTGACCTCCTGGCTACCAAAAGATGATCCTTGATCCTGGCGACGAGGCGGCGTTGCACCGGGGCAGCAAACGGGAGCTTGCCGACCAGGAGCGACAGGTGGAAAAAGTTGGCGAAACAGTCTTATCCGAGATTTGGCAGAAAGGTTTGGAGGAAGCTGGCTTCAACGACTGGTGGAAGCGGCCATTGCGTTAACGCTTCCCCTTGGCAAAGCTATAGCGGCCTTACAAAAGACCCGGCAAGGGAATGTGAACTAGCAGATCTGTCCCCTGGCCAGGACTACTTTCAATGGCGAGTTCGCCCTCGTAGGGCAGCAGGCTATCCTGGATCTTCTGCAGTCCTGTCTCGGCGGCGGTCGGGACATTGGCCTGCGTGAAGCCAACCCCATCATCCTGGACATGGACTTCCAGCATATGGGGATCAAATTGAAGTTGGACGGCCGCCGCGCGGGCGTTGGCATGTTTTTCGATGTTCAGCAGAGTTTCCTCGACCAACTCCAGCAGGATCTGGTTGAGAGGGTCTGGTAGGGGTTTTTCAGTTCCGCTAACCTGGAAGGCCGCATCAATGCTGGTACGCTGGCGAAAACTGCGCACTGTTTCGTTCAGCGTGGTTACCAGGCCAGCGGCTTGCAACCTGTTAAGGCTCAGCTCGCGCCCTGCTGCCTGGGCATTTTGTAGCGCCTGCTTGGAGAGTGAGACGACCCGCTCCACCTCGTTATTGTACTCGGTTTTGACGCTTACCTCTTGTACCTCGCCCACTTCTCGCTTCTGAAGGGTCTCTACCTGCTCTACCAAAGTGGATAACGATCGATTCAAATCCTCAATAATTTGTAACGCCTTATTCATCTGCTTGCGGCTATCCCGCAGAGTCCCCAGTGTCTCGACATAATCTGACACCCGCCTACGTGCGACGTTCAAGCTGATCTGCTGCTGATATGATCGGTAAACCAGGAAGACGACAATAGAAGGCAACAGAATAAACACGATTATCTGTATACTGAAATTGAAAATCGGAAAAATGGCCGTCACGGGAGGATTTGATTCCTGAAGGATTTGTGGCAGGAAAGCCGTGCGCAACAGCGGGACAACGATCGCCAGCAAGCCTGCCGCCACTCCTCCCGGCAGACTATAGGCCCAGGCTGCCAGAAAAACCGGGATCAGCAACAAAAAGGATCGGAAATCTCCTATATACGGACTGACGCTGAAGTCCAGCAAGACTAGCAAGAGCACTACGGGCAAAAACCAGCGCACTAACCGGCGGCTAAAGAACGGCACCAGGATGAAGATTGAGCTTGCAAGCGGCAGGAGGAATTCCAGCCAGATAGTAGAAGTCAGGGATACACGCGATGCGCCCGGGAGGACTCCCCAATAGTTTAGCAGGGTGCTCCCATAAATCAGCCACAACGTCAGCAATCTAAATGCCGCCATCACTCTGAGACAGATTGTCACCAGAGGAAAATCGCGCGGCTCTTGCCAGAGAGACGACCAGTATGCGATCATGCCAATCACCTATTGAGCAGTATATTCACCTCACAGTATACCATAGAATGGTTTTCTAGGCTTAATAATCTTGCGTATAGGTTCCTGCCGGGATATAATAGAGATATTGAAAAATAATACTTTATCATGGGATTACGTTAACCAATATGACATCCGTATTTGATCGACTTGAGAAAGTCGAAGACCGATTTGAGGAAGTACATAATCTCCTGGCGGACCCTGAAGTTCATTCCAATCCGGACAAGCTGCGTGAGTATGGACAGGAAATCGCCGAGTTAGAAGATATCGTTACCGCGTACCGGGAATACCGGAGCGTCCGGCAAGAGCTCGAAAGCACCAGGCAGATGTTGATAGAAACCCAGGACGATGATTTGTATGCCATGGCGCAAGAAGAGATTGCCCGCCTGCAACCTGAAGTGGAGCAGAAATACGAAAGGCTGAAATTGCTGCTGCTGCCTCAGGATCCGAGAGATAAGAAAAATACGATTATCGAAATACGCTCCGGAGAAGGCGGTGAGGAAGCTGCGCTCTTCGCAGCAGATCTCTACCGGATGTACTCGCGGTATGCAGTACTGGAAGACTGGGAGACAGATGTGCTCAGTACCAATGGAACCGGCATCGGCGGTTTTAGCAAAATTATCTTTGAAATTAAGGGTAAAGGGGCTTACTCGCGCATGAAGTACGAAAGTGGTGTCCACCGCGTGCAGCGGGTGCCATCCACCGAAGCGAACGGCCGCATCCATACCTCCACTGCGACCGTGGCGGTCTTGCCGGAAGTGGATGATATCGAGGTGCATATCAATCCCGACGACATCGAGCTGGAGTTCTTCCGGGCTTCGGGCCACGGGGGACAGAACGTACAAAAGAATAGCACTGCCGTGCGTATCACCCATAAGCCCTCCGGTATCGTGATTGTCTGTCAAGATGAGCGCTCCCAATTGCAAAACCGGATGCGCGCTATGACGATTCTGCGGGCCAAATTATTCGAAATGGAAGAAGCCAGGCAACAAGCTGAACTCACGGCCAGCCGGCGGGACCAGGTGGGGCGCGGCGAGCGCGCGGAAAAAGTGCGTACCTATAACTATCCCCAGAACCGTCTTACCGATCATCGCATCAATCTGACCCTCTATCAATTGGACCGTATCATGGAAGGCAACCTGGATGATCTGCTAAATGCTCTAGCGCTGGCCGATCAGACGGAGCGCCTGGAAGCAGCCGGGTTGAACTGAAAAGTGTTATGAATAGTTCCGCAGGTATCCACCATAAAGCCTTCAAAATTAGCCACCCCCAACTGCGGGAGGCCGAACCGCTGGTGCGGCATGCCTTGATCCAGGCAGCGCGGGCGCTCTTGCCAGTTTCCGAAGACCTGGCGCGCCTGGATGCCGAGGTGCTCTTGGCCCATATTCTGGGCATCACCCGGGCGCAGCTCTTTACCCGTCTGTCTGAGATTCTACCGGCGCGGGCTATTCCACCGTTCGAATCCCTAGTTGAGCGGCGCCTGGCATATGAGCCGATACCCTATCTGGTAGGGCACAAGGCATTCTACGGCCTGGACTTGGTGGTCAATCGGGCCGTTTTAATTCCCCGGCCCGAGACCGAGCTCCTGGTTGAACGCGCCTTGAGCCATATTGATGCGTTGGCGGCTTCCCGGTCGCAAGTGTGGGTTTCCGACGTGGGCACTGGCTCAGGCGCCATCGCCATCGCCCTGGCCGTCTACCGGCCCCACATCCGGGTGATAGCCACCGACATATCCCCTGAAGCATTGGAAATAGCCGATGCCAATGCTCGGCGCCAGGGCGTTGGCGGCCGCATCACCTTTCTGGCTGGCAACCTTCTGGCGCCACTGCCGCACCCGGTGGATCTGGTGTGTGCTAATCTGCCCTATATACCCAGAGAACAAATCCGCTCTCTTATGGCTGATGTGCGAGATTTCGAGCCCAACCAGGCGTTGGACGGCGGCGCCGCCGGATTGCAAATCATCGAGGCTTTGCTGCGCCAGATCGAACCCAAACTGCGCCCCGGCGGCATCCTCTTGTTGGAAATCGGGGATGAACAAGGCGTAGCTGTCACGGATTTAGCCCGATCGATTCTAACGCCCGCCTCCCTCACAATGCTCCAGGATATGAATGGCTGTGACCGCGTCGTAGATATTGCAATGCGGCTTGAAAAGTAACTCTCAGCACCTGGCCCTTCCTCATACAAGGAAAATGACAACGCCAATCCCACCCTATCGTCTTCTTGCCCTGGATTTGGATGGTACCGTGTTGCATGAGGACTTGACCGTTTCTGCAGAGGTGCGCAGCGCTATCGCTGACGCCGCGGCCAGCCGTGCTGCCGGCGTAGTAGTTACCCTTGCCACGGGCAGAGCTTTCGATCCCATCTTGGGGTTGGCGCAGGAGTTACACATCACTGCTCCCTTGATTTGCTTCCAGGGAGGGTTGGTGCAGCATCCCGCGAGCCGTGAAGTGCTGCTACAGGAGTATGTACCGCCGCCGGTGGCAGCGGAGGCGGTACACTTTGCGCGCCAGAAGTCTCTGAAATTGTACCTCTATGTAGATCATCAGGTGGTTACTGAGAAGCTATGCAACTCCGGCGACTTCTATCGCCGCTGGTTCGGGCAACCTACCTACCAGGCGCGGGATATCTTATCCATAGCCGTATCGCAACCGGTCTTCAAATTCTTATTGGTGGTCGACCCGCCGGGTGCCCAATGTGTGACTCTGAAATGGCGGGATAGATTTCAACCGGCGCTGCAGATTGTCAGATCCCACGCTATGTTTGTGGAAGGGGGGCCCCCCGACGCTACAAAGGGTAATGCCCTGGCCTGGTTAGCCCGTTATCTGGGAGTTACCCAGCAGGAGGTTGCTGAGTATACTCAGGGGCCATTGGCGACAATGACAACGACCGGCCTATGCTGCAATGGGCCGGTCTGGGCATCGCCATGGGCAATGCCCCTTACGATCTACAGGCTATTGCCGATGCAAGCTGAGTATACTCAGCCAGCGCCCTCCATTCACGATGATGGCGCTGCCTTTGCTATCCGCCATTTTATCTTAGGGGCGGATACGGCCCACGCCTGGTGCAGTTAAGGCCCGGTGTTATGACAATCCAGGCCAGGCCCGTCACTGCCGCAAATATGGCCATCGCCCTGGCGTTGTTGCGCCAGGAAAAGGTGATTGCGATTCCCACCGACACGGTATACGGGGTAGCGGCCGATGCCTATAGCGATGTGGCTGTGGCGCGCCTCTATACGGTCAAGCGCCGCCCGCGCTATAAAGCCATCGCCTTGCTGCTCAGCGGGCCGGAACAACTCTCGGCGGTTGCCAAGGATTTCCCTGCGGAGGCCATGCTGCTGGCGCGCCAATTCTGGCCCGGCGGGTTAACCCTCATCGTGCCTGCTTTGCCGGGCCTTTCTGGACTGGTAACGGCCGGATCTCCCGGAGTCGGGTGCCGGGTACCGGACCACCCTGTGCCACGCTATCTCGCCCGTGAACTGGGCCATCCCCTGGCAGCCACCAGCGCCAATATCTCCGGCCAACCGGACCCTTTGACCGCGACCGAAGTCATCGCACAATTGCAGGATCAGATCCCTCTGGTGCTGGATGGCGGTGCGTTGAGCGCGGGCCTCCCGTCGACCGTTGTCGATTGTCTGGTGAGCCCCCCTCAGGTGCTTCGCGCTGGCGCCATCTCCCTGGATCTCTTGCGCCAGGTAATTCCTGGGATCGAACTGGCGCAGTAGAGCCTCTATGCTCATTGGGATTGACGCCAGCCGGGCTTTGAAAGCGCAGCGCACAGGTACCGAGCGTTATGCCCTGGAACTGATCCGGCGCCTGATTGTCGAAGCCCCGCAGCACCATTTCCGCCTCTATCTGCCCCACCAGCCGCCTGCCAGGCTCTTCGCGGGGGATGGCCAAATAGAGAATTGCACCCTGCGGGTCTTGCCAGCGCCACGCTTGTGGACCCACACGCGCTTGGCGGCTGAGTTATCCTTTGCTCCCCCGGACGTTTTTTTTGAGCCGGCCCATGTATTGCCCTGGATCTACCGCGGGCCCACCGTGGTTACCGTCCACGACCTGGGCTTCCACTATTTTCCCGCAGCCCATCCGCTATTTGAACGCCTCTACCTGGATTGGACCACGCGGCGTCATACGCATGTGGCCACTACCCTCCTGGCAGATTCCGAAGCTACACGGCAGGATCTGGTAAGGGTCTACGGCACGCCCTCCCAGAAAATCCAGGTCGTCTACCCGGGCGCCGACCAGGATCTGGTGCCAGAAGAGCGCCTGGATATGTTGCAAGCTGTGTGGCGAAAATTGGGCGTGATGCCCCCCTTCCTACTCTTTATCGGCACATTACAGCCGCGTAAGAATTTGGTGCGATTGATGGAAGCTTTCCGCCTGCTGTTGCTGCAGAACCGACCCCTGACGGGCGATGGATGGCGGATCCCAACGGGCAGCCATACCGGCGACCTCTCCCTGGTGCTAGCGGGCAAGTCCACCCGTCAGGGATATGACCTCGCCGCCCTCAGCCGCGAATGGGGGTTGGCCGATAAAGTGCAGTTAACCGGGTATATTGACGACACAGAGCGGCGCGCTCTGCTGAGTAGTGCGGCTGTATTTACCTTTCCCAGTCTCTATGAAGGTTTCGGTTTCCCGGTACTGGAAGCTATGGCTTGCGCAACCCCCGTCTTATGTAGCCATAGCTCATCGTTGCCCGAGGTAGCCGGAGATGCGGCCCGCACCGTTGACGCGCAAGCGACGGAGGCAATTGGGCAGGGCATCCTGGACCTGCTGACCCAAGCGGATTTGCGCGCCACCTATGTGGAGCGGGGCCGGGCGCAGGTCAAAAAATTCACCTGGCAGGCCGCCGCGCGCCAGGCAATCGGCATCTTGGAAGCCGCCGCGGGCCAGGCGGTAGCTGCCCCCCGGTGAGGCTATGACCACGGACTATCCCCCAAAACGCTTCATCTTAGATGTTCCGGTCCATGATCTAACCTATGCCGAAACCGTTGAGCTTTTCCGCAGCTTTATCGCGGAAGGCCGTTTTCACCATGTAGTCACCATAAACCCCGAATTTGTGATCGCCTCCCGCCGCCAGCCAGCCTTCCGCCGCGTTTTGCGCCAGGCCGATCTAGCCCTCCCCGATGGCGCTTTTCTGTTGCTGGCGGGCAGAATGCTGGGGCAGCCTTTGCGGCAGCGAGTCACAGGGGTTGATACGGTGGCCTATATCGCGCAGGAGGCTGCCCGCTATGGCTGGCGCCTCTTCTTCCTGGGTGCAGCCCCGGGCGTGGCCAGCCGCGCGGCCCAAATTTTAACGCAACGCTACCCTGGTCTGCAGGTCGTGGGTACCTACGCCGGCTCGCCGCGCCCCACAGATGCGGCTGATATCCTCAGTCTCATCCGCCAGGCTGCACCGCACATTCTCTTCGTGGCGTACGGCGCTCCGGCTCAAGATGTATGGATAGAGGCTCATAGGCCGGATTTACCCGTGCAAGTAGCTATGGGGGTAGGCGGAGCTTTCGATTTTATCGCGGGTGTCACCTACCGCGCACCCCGTTGGATGCAAGATGCCGGCCTGGAGTGGCTCCATCGCCTCTATCAGCAGCCCTGGCGCTGGCGCCGCATGACAGCCTTGCCTTTATTTGCAATTTTAGTAGTATTAAGACGCTTGTCGGGGAACAAAAATTCGCATACATAAAATTCGACCAACAAGAACGGGGGGAATTCGTTGGGCAATCCACAGGTACCAGTCACGGCCAATCCTGCTCACGCTATGACTGCCCGTAGTCTCATCGGCGCCGCAGGTGTCATTGCCATTGGGAATGTCAGTAGCCGGGCGCTAGGATTGGCGCGCGAGACGGTTATCTACGACACGTTTGGAGCCAGCGGCTTAGTGAGCAGTTATCGGGCTGCTGCGCGCTTACCTACTATCATCTTTGACCTGCTGATAGGAGGGATGGTCACTTCTGCACTGGTACCAGTCTTCAGCGAATACGCGGGAAAAGAGCGATCTCAAGACCTGGAACGGTTAGCTAGTAGTGTAATGTTCCTGGCCATGATCTTCCTCGTCTTGGTCATCCTGGTCCTGGAAATGGCTGCCCCCTGGTTGACCCTGGTGCTGGTCGGTGGGTTGCCCGCTGAGCTTCGCACGGAAACCTTAGTTTTGATCCGCATCATCTTGCCAGCAGTATTATTCTTGGGGCTTTCCGGTGTCACCACCTCTATTTTATACGCCCGTAAACAGTTTATTTTTCCGGCCTTTGTGGCTGCCGTTTTCAATGCCAGTATTATCGTGGCCGCCCTCTTCTTGGGCCACATCTGGGGGATTCGCAGCCTGGTAATCGGCCTGGTGATCGGCGCGGCCCTGCAGGTCCTGCTACAACTTCCGGGATTAAGAGGTTTAAAGTTAAGACCCCGGTTAAACCTGAATCACCCCGGGTTGCGCCGGATATTGATTCTGTACACGCCGGTAATCATCGGCCTGGTGGTGAGCCAGATTGCGGTAATTATCGATACCAACCTGGCTTCCCGTGCCGGTGAGAGTGTGTTGGCCTGGATGGGGGCGGCTACCACTTTGATCCAATTTCCTCTGGGATTGATCGTCACGGCCATCTCCACAGCGGTATTACCTTCCCTGGCCCGGACTGCACTCCTCGACGAATTTCGCCAGACGCTGGGGCTGGGCCTCCGCCTGGTGCTCCTCTTGATCATTCCTGCTACCGTAGGCATGTGGCTATTGGGCCAACCGCTGGTCCGACTGCTCTTCGAGCATGGACAGTTTACCCCAGCAGATACCGCCGCTACCACCCTGGCCCTCAGCTTCTATCTGATCGGTCTACCCTGCGCCGCCATTGACCAACCGCTGGTATACGCCTTTTATGCTCGGAAAAACACCTCTACGCCGGTAATTGTCGGAATTTTAGCTATCGGCGTCTATTTGATAGTAGCACTGACCCTGATTCAACCGTTAGGCATGGTAGGGTTGGTTTTAGCAAATTCGGCGCAATGGTGCAGTCATATGGTGATCATGCTGATTCTAACGCACTTGCGACTAGGGGGACTGGATGGCCTGCGCCTGGGGAAGACGGTACGGGGATCTTTGGGCTCGACCGCAATCATGGCGATCAGCATCCTCGGCACCCTGGCGTTGCACCACTATTTTATCCATACTACCGCGGGGATGGCTCGCTTGACCGAGCTGATAGTACCGGCTGCGACGGGCATGCTTCTTTACCTGGCTGGATTGCTGCTGTTTAGGGTCGAAGAAGTTCGCTTCCTTTCCCGTCTGCCGGCAATCTTGACCAAAGGGCGGGTTAAGGGTATAATCTCTAAGCTATAACCCGCGAGTACGCGAGGGGAAGAATATAACGAAACGCTGCACGGGAGCTGATCGGTTCCCTTGTCTGAAAATGATACGCAGTCTATGACAGGAAGCGAGTTAAGCCTCGAAGAGCTCCGGGAGTTGGTACGGCGCAAAGAACGCCGTCACCAGGTTCGCTTTGTGCGTTTGCTCTCCGCCCAGCCCCGGCCAGAGATGACGCCCCAACCGGTGGACTTTTCGCTGCCAGGCATAACGCCTTTACCAGGGGTCAAGGGTCTCAAACCCAATTTTTGCCTGCAAGGTGTGGGGTTAGTAGATCTGGATCGCTCCCGGTTTGCGAAACCGGGGAGTAACCTTAATAAGCAAAATAATAAATCACTGCTAGCTGCATCCCCCGGGAGTAAGCAGCCATTTAGGCAAGGTACGCGTACCAGGGGGCGCCGCTGGCCGGAACGCCTCCTTTTGGCGGTCGAAGTAGTGACACTGCTGGCTTTTGTCGGGGTGATCGCCCTGACATATTCGGCTTTACAGCAGGTTAGGGCCTTGGGAGAAGAGGAATTCCATCCTGACATGCCGGTGGTAGTAGCTACAGGCATGCTCGAAGAAACACCTCTGGTGACAATCTCAGCCGATCTCTTGTCGGTGACAGAGACCGTTCCCAGCATCGCTGCGGTCACGGCGATTGCCGATTTTACGCCATCCCGCGGCCAGACTATCGCGGAAGACAGCAGCCAGCCGGCCGCGGAGCATAGTGATACCAGTGCTCTCGTGCCTCTGCCCCCCCGTCCTACGGCCGAGCCTGAATGGATCGAACGGGTAATAGATGCGCCAGGTGGCGTGCCAAACGATATTGGCGTGCCAAACGATATTGGCCGGGCAGTACCACTGCCGCTGATAGTGGGCGAGCTACCGGCTGTCCCTCTACCGGACGCCCCTCCGCCGGTACGAATTACTATTGCAAAATTGAAGGTTGATACGCGTGTGAACCAAGGGGATGGCTGGAAAGAACTCTATTTTGCCGCCGGGCATCATATCGGCACGGCGAATCCCGGCCAGGCGGGCAATATGGTGATAGCGGCGCATGCCGATATTTACGGTGGGATCTTCAAAGATCTCAATAATTTGGATGTGGGGGATGTGATAGTCGTGTATGCCGGGCAAAAAGCATATCGTTACCAGATTACCACGAAACGCATTGTGACCCCTACGGCTATCGAGGTCATGGCTGCCACACCCGACCCGACCCTGACATTAATATCCTGCTGGCCATATATGCTGGATACGCACCGGATTGTGGTTAAAGGAAAACTGGTTTCGTAATGCGCCGTGATATTCACGCAACGTCAGGCTCATGAACGTTGTATAGCGCGTTACAATTATGAATTCTATATTTTAGAGTGAGGAGATATTTCCATGGCTAAAAAATCACGCCGTGAACGGCGTATTGCCGGGCAGACCGGCCCCAAAACCCCGCCACTGGCAACACCTGTAGCTGGTGGTATAACATCCGCTCCGGTTTCCCCCGGGCGCCTATCGGCGGTCCGTGAGATGCCGCGCCGGATAGCCCCGCGCCCCCAACGCTCGGCCGCTAGCGCGCAACGGCTTCAGATCGATTTCCAACGCGAGCACGCCATCGTCAAGCATGATCTGCGGCGCATAGGGCTGGTTAGCGGCTCGTTGGTCGCGATCCTGGTGGTGCTTTCCTTCTTCATTAAGTGATATGTCGGGGAGGGGTTGTGACTATGATGTGACGACCCGGGTTGGGCGCCGCAACCGCCAGGCCATCAAATAGCTGGCGCTGGTGAGCAACAGGGTATGGAGCACAATACACAACCATAGATTCCCCGTCAGATAAAAACAGACCGTTGACACTACCGCCAGACTGGCTGTCAGAATATGCTCTTCCCCCTCCCCCGGTTCCTGTAAGTTTTGGCGCACCTGGGGTATAGCCAGTCCCTCCAGATAGACGATTCCCAGGCCGATGAAATTGGCCCAGATACCGTTTGCTACCAGGAGCAAAGGGAGGCTACGGTAAAAAGCCCAATGTACCTCCCGCATCGCAGCTTCTGCCAGAGCGCTTCCCCAGCCAAAAGCACTTACCGTCCTGTTAATCCACCAGGGGAGCGTTTGTTCCGGTATCAGGTGCCAGGGCCGGATGGTTGCCAGGTAGCGCCAGAGGCTCCACCCAATGCAGAGGGCAGCCGCCACCACAAAGGGTAGGATGGTGCGGATGTCCACACTCCAATCTGTCACGAAGAGACCCATAACCCGCAGATTGATAATCCCTTGAATCAACGCCAGATATGGTATGCCAATCATATATAGGATGCGTACCACCAGCAACAAGAGGTTGCTGGCCAGGGTGACAATCCCGGCGGGTCGCTTCGCCGCGCCGGTGGGCCAAATCCACAACAGCCAGTTTCCCACAATGCGGACCGTTAGTGTGGCAGCAATCCAGATCAGCAAGGGAGGGAGATTAGCCCAATCAAGGGACGCCATCGGTATTCCTTCTCGCCATGGGTAGGAATAGCCGGTTTACCCGGTTCGCGACAGTAAAGGTGACGGGGATGCGTACCTCTGACTGCATGCCTTCCTGAGACGGCAGACGGCTGCTCGCCACCAGAATGGTCGTATAGACGCCCGGCAGCAAGTTGGAGGCCGGATTGATGCAAACCTGGCTCCAGGATGGGGTGCGCGTGGGTGCATCTCCGGTCGGATCTTCTACCGTAAGCCATGAAATGGACCGGTCAACCTGTAAACTCCAGGTAGATGCTGATGTATTGGAGTTATCGATGCGTTTGCAGATTTGGTCCAGGATACCCAGCTCATCCATAGAGAATGTCAATTCTTGCTCTGTAATCGTTAAACGGTGAGGTGTCTGCTGCAGTGCTCTGATGGCATCCACCCTGCCCCAACCAAATTTAGCATCCCAACCGATATCTCCGAGATCTATGGCCGATTGGCGTAAGATGCTTTCCAACCCGACCGGAGTAATGGTCGGGTTGCAATCACACCCAAAATACCAGGGCTTCCCCCCTACGGAATAGATGAGACTGGCTACCCCTGCCACTTGGGCGGCAGCCAAAAAGGTGCCGCCATTGGGCCAGGTAACATAACCATAGAAAGGCCGGTCAGGTGCCCAAGTCGATATCGTATTCCGTCCCCCTGGAGCCGAAACCTTCACATAACTGCCGAAATCCGAAAAATCCTTCCAGGTATCATCTACTTCGGTGGCGGAGACCGCGATCACATTGCGGTTAGAGGCTGGGTAGGGGACGGGATTGGGTGAAGGACAGTTCGTCGAAACAACGTTATCGCCTTTGCCGCAATCGCCCACCGGGGCAATAATGGCTGCATCACTGATCGCCCGCACCCGGTCCAAGGCTACGTCTAAATCTCTGGAAGGGGAATATCCCACCGCGCCGATTAAGATGACATGCGCTCCATTAATAGCGGCATAATAGAGGCCCTGGGCCAGCACACTATAACTACCGCCGCCATTTTCATCCAGTATCCGCACCGGCATAATCTGCGAGTTCCATGAAATACCGGCAATCCCTTCACCGTTATTCCCTTTTGCCAGCGCTAACCCTGCCAGAGTCGTTCCGAGGAATAGATTACCCTCCTCGGTCGGGTTCTGATCATTCCCGACAAAATCGTATCCTTGCACAATCCGCCCGCGGAATTCGTTGTGATCCATCCAAATCCCCGTCGAGAGCACAGCCACCACCACATCGCTGGCGCCCGGGGTGATGGCCCAGGCTTCGTGGGCATTTATTTTCAGTGGCGCCCACTGATAAAAATAGAAATAGTCGTTGGGCTCGATAAATTGATTGGGGCTGAAGAAACTGGTGGCTAATCCTCTACGGATCTCGAAGGGGCCTCTGCTCCCCGGATCTTTGATCCCCAGGTCCTTGCTCCCTGGTCCGTGTAGCCGGTAGTCTGGCTCAACATAGTCCACTTCGCTATCTTTCTGTAGCAGATGCATGATGTCCAGTTCCTGACCTGCGGGCACCGAGACTACTTTGGCGCCGGTCAAGGGTAGAGTGCGTTGGGCAACCAGGCCATAACGGGATAAGAATTTTCCCTCCTGGTCGGTGGCGCCGGTGTTCCCGCTTTTTAGCCGGACGATGAGCCGCCCGGGTATAAAATCTGAGTCCCCGGGGGAGTACCCCTGGGAATACTCGAAGGCATTCGCCTGCGAGGTTGACACCCATATGACCCCCGATAGTAGTAGGCAACCGAGAGACAAAGCAATGCGCAGAATAGGAAATTTCATGGTGCAGATAACCTTCACATCCTGGACCGGATCGTCGTTTTCCGGCAAAATCGCCAGAAGTCTACGAGCAGATGGGAGAAAACTTGCTGTTGATCTGCCCCTGGCGTCAGGCGTTTTACCGTATCTCTAGTGCAACCAAAGTGGCATTGTACCACAGCCCGTTTTCACCGTCCAGTTATAAAATGGTTGAAATAGACAGAATCTGTAAGAAATCGTTGTGTCAGGCTTCTATAACAGGTTTGTAGGAAACAATTATATAGACGTTGGCGCTAAAAAAAAGAAACCGCCCCGGACCCGGAGCGGCTCAATATGGGCGATAAAGGACTCGAACCTTTGACCTCACGGATGTGAACCGTGCGCTCTAACCAACTGAGCTAATCGCCCCTGACCGGTTGGTATTATAACATGATTCTCTTTGTTCTGCAAATACTGCAACTCAAGCACTCAAGCGTAGCTTATAGCCAGATTTCGCGTCGGATCTTTACAATGTTATAATTTGGAAATTCACCAAACGTGATCAGTGAGGAGATAAACCTTGAAATTCCGTGGAATATTTGTCGCCGTATTATCTAGCCTCACCTTCTTATTTCTCTATATGGTGATGCTGGGCCAGGCAGGCGCCGTACAGCCCACAGCCAGTGAATTACAGCTACCCGCCACACCATTCCCCACTCCCAATGATCCCTTCTACCCGGCGCAGTGGAATCTGAGCAAGCTGAACATGATGGATGCCTGGAAGACCACTACCGGCAACAGCGATATTGTCATTGCCGTCCTGGGAAGCGGCATCGATCTCAATCATCCCGATTTAGCAGCTAAGATCTGGAGCAATCCTGGTGAGATTTCGGGGAATGGCATAGATGACGATAATAATGGCTTTGCGGATGATATCCACGGCTGGAATTTCGTAGGCAATACTTCTAATGTGCAAGATGACCATGGCTGCGGCACGGCTGTAGCTGGCGTCGCCGCGGCTGCCACCAACAACAGTATCGGCATCGCTGGTGTGTCCTGGGGCGCCAGGATCATGCCGGTAAAAGTGCTAGGGAATAATTGCCAGCCGGATCCCACAAAATCTTATATGAGCCAGGGTATCCTCTACGCGGCCAATAATGGCGCCAAAATCATCCTGACCAGCTTTTGGTACACCAGCCAGGACTTTCCGGGGGCACTGGATGCGGCGGTGGGATACGCCTACCGTAAGGGAGCCCTGGTGATAGCACCCGTGGGTGATTGGTCGGAGCCCGATGGCCTGATCAGATATCCGGCCGGTTTGGAACATGTCTTGGCCGTTACCGCTGTGGACGGCCAGAATAAGGCCTCTCCCTACATCGTTTCCGGCTCCTACGTAGCCCTGGCGGCCCCTGGACTGGACGCCACCGGACACCAGGGGATTACTACCACCTTTCCCGTTAATCTCGGCCCCCCCTATGTTACTGCTCAGGGCGCGGAGTTTGCCGCCGCCGAAGTGGCCGGCGTAGCCGCCTTATTATGGAGCAAGTATCCCCCCTCCAAAGCCGATGATATTGCCGAGCGTATGACCAGTACAGCATTGGACTTGGGGGAACCCGGGCCGGATGGAATCTATGGCGCTGGTCTGGTCAATCCCGTTGCAGCATTACGCTCCACGCCGGAATGCCTGCAACTGGGCACGTCGAGCCTCTACTTCCTGTCCGATACGGGCCAGCCTCCGGCGTCCCAATACCTGCCGCTCTTCAATTCTTGTATCAGCTCGACTGGCTGGAGTGCCGAAATCGGCGCCGGTTGGCTCCTGAGCGATCCATTAACCGGTACTACCCCGGCAACCTTGACGATCGGCATCGACCTGACCCAGGTCATCACCTACGGTACGTATACAGCTCCCATCACCGTCACGACGCAGATTACGGATGGCGTCGTCAGCCGCCAGGTGGTCCCGGTCACCCTCGACTATCGCCGGCCGCTGAATAAGCTCTATTTACCGCTGGTTACGAGGTAATAGTTTCATGCATCCGGGGGAAATGCGGGAAGATGACCCTGTCAGGGTAATCGCGAACATCCGCCGGACGGTTGACATTCGGCAATACGCCCATGTATAATGCCCCAAGATTATATGAGAGGTGCATAATCGAGATCTGTATGATCCAACTCTTAATTCCCATACCTGCCACAGAGGAGCTATCATGAGCCGCCGGGCTCCTATGGTGGTTTTATGGCTGATGGTGCTCTTGTCTTTAGCGGTGAGTAGTTTGATACTATGGCAGGCTCTGCTTATCCGGCAACATACCTACGAGACATTGGGCCTGGCCTTGGAGAATATGCAACTCATGCATACCGTTGAATTTTCCACGACCATTACCCTGGATCAGAATGTGCCGGTTTCCTCCGATGTGCCATTTAATACACGGCTGAACGTGCCGATCAGCACGACTATCCCTATTCGCCAGTCGATTAAGACGACAGCTAATGTGACGGTGCCACCCTTCAATATCGTAGTACCTGTGCCGGTTGATATTCCCGTTTCTCTAGATGTGCCGATCAATATGCAAGTCCCCATACAGGTAAATGAGCGCGTGCCCTTCTCTACCACCGTCCCGGTACACTTACAGGTGCCTGTCAGGATTAAATTGGCAGAGACTGCGTTCGGTCCCTTCCTCACGCAGTTGGAACAACAGGTCAGAGATTGGCGCACAGGTCTGAATAACCCGTTTCTCCCCGGGTTACATTGAGCGATAGGGTGCCATCTCTACCTGCCCTGCGGCGCATGGATTGAAGGAGCCGCCGTGAGCTTGCCCGCTGCTATTACCATGATAGGTGTTGACAAAAAATTCGGCCAGAAATTTGGCCTGAAAAATGTTAGCCTGGAGGTCCGGGAAGGGGAAATCTACTGCCTGCTCGGCCCCAGCGGCAGCGGCAAGACCACCGCTATCCGGGTTATGTGTGGCTACTACCTGCCCGACGGCGGGAAAGTCAAGGTGCTGGGCTATTCTCCGGCAGAATTCGGCCGGCAGCTTGTCGAGCATATTGGCTACATGCCCCAACTCTTCGTCTTGTATCACAATCTGACCGTGCTGGAAAATCTGCAATTTATGGCTTCTGTCTACGGGCTGGGCTCGAAATATCGCCGGCAGCGCATAGATCAGATGCTGGAAATGGTACAATTGGCGGATGCCCGCAACAAACTTGCCAGCCAGATCTCCGGCGGGATGCAACGTCGTCTCTCCCTGGCTTGCGCCCTGCTGCACGAACCGCGCCTGCTCTTTATCGATGAGCCCACGGCCGGTATCGATCCCATTCTGCGCGAACGATTTTGGGAAGAGTTCCGGGCGTTACGGGCCAAAGGTTGCACCCTTGTGATCACGACCCAGTATGTAGGCGAGGCCATCTATTGTGATACGGTGGGAATCATGCGCTCCGGCCAACTGATCGCGCAAGGAACCCCGGAAGGTTTGCGCCAACAGGCTTTGGGCGGAGATGTCATCGACGTAGTAGTCGGCCGTATAGAGCCGGGCACAGTCCAAGCCCTGCTAGATCTTGAGATGGTACACCGGGTGGATATCGAGGGGCGGTTCCATATGGTGGTGATTGTGACGGAGGCCCGCCGCGCCATACCGGCCATTATGCAAACCCTGCAAGATAGAGGCATGAAGGTGCTCAGTATCGATGACCGGGAATTGACCTTCGACGAAGTCTTTGTTCGCCTGGTACGTGATACGCCTGAGGGTCAGGGTCAGGATATGGACAGGCATTCGCCGGATTCAACCACCTCCCAGAGTGTGCCCACCACTGCGCCGGCCACCGACCAATCCACCCTTACCGAGACTATCACGGCTCAAGCAACGCCTCCCGAAACCACCTCCGCCGCAGGGGAGACTACTGATGCCATCACCGGCGATCCCACTGCCACCGATGCGACCTCAGGCGCCGCCAACATCGCTAGCGAGGAGCCGCAAACGTGAGCCCGCCGCGCCCCCATCCACTATTCCGGCGCGGTATACGGATCTCGTCATTTGTGATAAAAGAAATGATCGAGATCCTCCGGCAGCCGCGCTTAATTCTCACCCTGATCCTCGGACCGTTTCTCATCTTGTTAGTTTTCGGCATAGGGTATACCGGCGCCCAACCTCCCATCCATGGTTTGCTGGTTGTGCCAGATTTGGGGCAGGCAACGGCCATTATGAATCCGGAAGACATCATCCAACGCTTTGGCTCCTTCATGCCCATGCAGATTCGCCATGAGCTGGAGCCCGCCCTGGATGAGGTAAGAACCGGCAAAGTAGAGATCGTAATGGCCTTACCCGCCAATCCGCTGGGCCTATTGATGACCGGCCAGCCCATCTCTATCTCGATGTATATCAACGAAGTAAATCCTTTACGAGAGGGCTACGTCAGATATATTGGCAATTTCGTCGTCGCTGAAGTGAATAAAGAGTTTAACCTGCGTCTGATAGAACAGGCCCGCAATTACACCGGGCCGCTGAAGGAATTCAAGTCAAACGCGCTGAATGAGTTACTGGCCGCGAGTAAGGATATCGACGAGAATCGGATCCCGGATACGATCCAGCGGTTACAGACAATTGAACTTTCCTCCCAGTTGGCCCTGGACAATCTGGACCGGCTGCTGAGGGAGAACCCATCCCTTCTATCATTGCTGGCTGCCACTCTGCCCGGGGAAAATGAGGCCCAAGTCGCAGCTCAAGTCCAACAGACGCAGAAAACCTTGCAGGATACCCATAACCTGGCTCACGAATTACGCGTAGGGCTAGAGCAAGAGGCGCCGAATATCCCGCGTTACCGGGAGGGGATCATCCAGTTGAATCAGACGCTGGATAAATTGGAAACGGTCACCGGCTTGTTGGATCTTATACCTGCGACAGTCCTGGTGGCCCCTCTACGAGTAGTGGTTACAAATGTGGCCCGTTTCGCCCCGACATACCTAAATTTTTATGCTCCCGCTGTGCTAGCTCTCCTGCTGCAGCATATCGCCATCACCTTTGCCGCCCTGGCTTTGGTGCGCATGCGCTTGCAGGGAGCCGAGGAATGGTTTCGCGTCACACCTATTTCCGCCGCCGAGATTCTGACTGGAGAATACCTCAGCTATATCATACTAACCTTAATCATCGGTGTCGCGCTGGTGGCAGCCCTGGTATTCCTGCTGCATGTGCCGCTGATCGGTAACCTGCTCTGGTTGGGAGCTTTGATGCTTCTGCTGATACTGGCCTCCTTGGGTTGGGGCTTCTTTATCTCGCTGATCTCGCCCCAGGAGAGCCAGGCAGTGCAGTTAGCCATGCTGATTCTGCTGAGCTCTGTATTTTTCGGCAACTTCTTCTTTCCCCTTGACCAGCTTGCCCCGCTGGTAAAACCTTTGTCCTACGCCCTCCCCGTAACGTATGCTATTCCCAACCTGCAATCTGTCATGCTGGTGGGGAAAAGTCCCGATATGCCCTTAGTTAATGGCATGGCGGCGATGGCCGCCGGCCTGTATATCGCCAATTTGATTATCTACAGCTACCGGTACCACAGGGAATGACCCTTGCCTCCTGCGAATCCGCCTCTGGGCGGACCGGGACCTTACTGAAATTCGGCCAACAACTACCATTGAATGGATACTACTATGCTAACGCGTCGACTAACTATGCTGATATTACTCCTTTTATTGACTAGTTTAACGGCTTGCGGCAGTGCCGTCCCTGTCACACCGGCGAACCCTGTGGCCAAAGCACCCGCTAATCCGGTCCCCACCAATCCGCCCCCTATTGTCGCTGCGGCGGCGCCTACCTCCCAGCCCCAAATGACTGCCCCGGCGAATTTGGAACAGATGGAATCTTACACCGGAACGATTGCCCTGATCTCCCTGGAGGGTAGCGCGGATCTAACCTCGGCGTATAAGCCCGCCGCCATTTACCTGGTAGGCGGTAAGCCACGCAAAATTACTAAAATACTGGCAGGGGGTACCTATAGCCAGGTATCGCTCACGCCGGACAGCCGGCTGTTGGCCTTTAGGGATGACGGCTTGACCCTGGCAGCCGATAAGAGTATCAAAGAAAATCCGGATAAAGCCGGCGTCTACCTGATGCCCCTGCCGGACGGCCAACCCAAGTTGATCCGAGCCGGCGCTGCTAATCCGCAATTTTCGCCGGACGGCAGCACCCTGGCTTACAGCGCCCCCGCGGATCCCGCCAAACCCGGTCTCACGGATATCTACCTCTACCAAACGGCCAGCGGCAAGGAAACACGCCTGACCCAAGCGCAACCGGACGCTGCCGGGATTGGTGGCGGATATGGCGCCCCGCGCTGGTCCCCTACCGGCAAGAGCCTGGCCATCCATCTTTTGACCGGTAACGGAGGCAGCCAGGTGGCTTTGTTGCCCCTGGGTGAGCCTAACCAGGCTGCTTCCAGCATCAAGCCCATCCCCGCGCAACCTGAGGGCGCCCGTTGGGCTAGCGCGGCCTCCTGGTCCCCTGATAGGAAACACCTGGTCTTTGCGGCGGGCGGCTGTTGCCCAGCGGAGCCCCAGACGCTGCTGGTGGCCGATAGCGCTACCGGCGCGACCGCCAAATTGGCGGTCGCCGCCCAGACCCCGCTGTGGTCTCCTAAGGGTGATGCGATCCTGGTAGAGCAAGATGAGGGAGTCTATGTTGTAACGCCGGATGGCCAAGATAGCCGCCTACTCTTCGGCCACCCGGAAGGGTATGTCACCCGGCCGCTAAGTTGGAATCCCAGCGGCAGCCATTTGCTCTACATCATCATCCACAAAGCGGGGGACTCGGGGCGTTTCAACGGGCTGTATGTGGGCCAGGCCAGCGGCAAAAGCATCCTGCTCTATGCCGGATTTATCCTCGACGTCGATTGGGAGAATTGAGGTTAGGGAGCGCAGCCACCTACCATCTCCCAGCAGGGTCCCGCGCCGACAGGCGCAGCAGCAGGCCGGCGGCCAGCCCGCAGATTAGCAGAGAGCTGCCCCCATAACTGACAAAGGGCAGCGTCACACCCGTCAACGGCAGGAGCTTCAGATTTCCGCCGAGGATTACCAGGGTTTGCAGCGCAAAAAGCGTAGCCAAGCCGGTCGCCAGCAAGCGGTCATAGGGCAGCCGGGCGGTCTGGGCAATATGGAAACCGCGCACCACGAATAAAAGCAGTAAGCCGATGAGCCCCATGCCGCCGGCCAGGCCGGTCATTTCCACCCAGGCGGCAAAGACATAGTCCGTATGGACGGCCGGGATGTAACTGCTGGCGCCGTACCCCAGACCTTGCCCCAGAAGTCCACCTGCCGCCAGGGCAATCAATCCCTGGATGACCTGGTAGCCCTCGTCGGAAGGTGTCGCCCAGGGGTTTAGCCAAATATCGAACCGCTCCCGTACATGGCCGAAGGCATGGTATACCACCCAGGCGCCCGCCACAAAAATGACCAGCCCCATGACGATATAGCTGCCCCGGTTGCTGGCGACGTACAACATGGCCAGGAAGACACCCAAAAAGAGCATGGCCATACCCAAATCCCGCTGCCAGATGACCAGCAAAAGGGCAAAGCCCGACATCACCCCCAACGGCACGAGATAAGGGAGCGGCCATAAGCGCCACGGCCCTAGCTTCCAACTATCTTGCGCCAAGAGTTCCCGGTACTCATCCAGATAGCTTGCCAGGAAGGCGATCAGCAACAGCTTTAGCAACTCCGACGGTTGGAAATACCAGTTGCCAAACCCTAACCACAGCCGGGGACCCGGTCCCCCGGGATAACGGCCAAAGATGAAGGTGAGCCCCACCAGCACTAAACCCAGGGTGGCCCAGGTATAACGGTAGCGCCGCAGCAAGCGGCGTATATCGATGGGCGCCAGCACGATACCTATAGCCACACCCCAGGAAAGCGCCATCCATAATACCTGCCTGTCCAGCAATTGCGGTCGTAGGGCATGCATCAATAAGAGGCTCACACCCATCAGGGTGGCTATTATCGGAAGCAGCAACTGATCCGCCAGAGGGGCAAAACGGGCTAAAAGCAGGCTAGTGGCCCACAATACCAGCAGGGCCACCACAGGCAGGCGGGTACTCGCTGTTTCCCACTGCCCTCCCCCGGCTAAATCGATGGTGCCCATCCCCACCGCTAAGAGCGCCGGTGCAAATACCATGAGCCCCATCTCTCCCCAGCGGGGTACGAAGCGGGTCAGGTTGCGGGTCTTGTGGGCCGTATGGGCTGCCGGGGTCGCCATCGCTATCCCTTGCCGGCCTCACCGAAAAATCTTTGTACCAGCGGCCACAGCTCGGATTTGGTCTGTGGCGGGACCGTTTTCAGGTCCGTCATGATAGCCGCATCCAGCGCTCGGCCGCAGGCACACGACTCCGGGTCGGGTAGATGGCGCAGCAGGTGCAATAAGGATGCCTTAGCCATGTTTACGTTCTTCGAAAGTTGTTGTATCACCATTTCCACCGTCACCGGCTCCTCGCTCTCGTGCCACACATCGTAATCGGTGATATGGGCTACGCAGGTATAGCAGATTTCTGCCTCCCGCGCCAGTTGGGCTTCCGGCGAACCCGTCATGCCGATAATATCCAGCCCCCATTGGCGGTAAATGCGCGACTCGGCTTTGGTGGAAAAACGCGGTCCCTCGATGGTGATCAGCGTGCCTCCCTTATGCGCTGTCCCACCTGCTGCCACGGTGGCTTCAAACGCTGCCTGGCTGAGATGGGGACAATAGGGATCAGCCAGCCCGATGTGGGCTACCAGCCCCCTGCCGAAGAAGGTCAGTTCCCGCTGCCGGGTCCAATCAAAAAGCTGGTCGGGAATCACCACATGACCTGGCGCAAACGCCTCCCGCAAGCTGCCACAGGCGCTGATAGAGACCAACTGGCGCACACCCAGTTGCTTCATGGCGAATATATTGGCGCGAAAATTCAACTCGCTGGGGGTAATCCGGTGCCCACGCCCATGTCGTGGCAAAAAGGCCACATCGATACCTTCCAGGATACCCACGGTGATGGCGTCCGAAGGATCGCCAAAGGGCGTCGTCAGCCGGATTTCTTCTTTATTTGCCAACCCCTCAATATTGTAGAGGCCACTGCCGCCAATCACACCGACTCGTGCTTGTCGTTCCACAGGGATTGCTCCTTATGCTCTACCGCGTAGGCTTTATGTATCACCATTTTATTATACGATAGCAGACCGCAGGGGGCAATTAGCAGAGCTATCGCATCTAATTGGAGTGTTGTACTGCAGGACCACCTTGGGAATCTATATAAGATGCGATTGCCCTGGGGAGGTCTACGCGAGGAACATGCAGACAATGGCATAGGTGCCCCCTCCTGGGTGCATGCGCTTTGCCGGGATGGCCGGGTTATGGTAAAACCGTGAAGGCAACCCGCCAAATGGTAAAACGAGCCGAATTGGAGACCTCATGAAACAATTTATCCCAGCAGACCTCTATTATCAGATACTTGAGAATGTGCCAATCGCGTGTGTGGATATCGCCGTTGTAGCCCAAGGGGCGGTGCTCCTGGTGCAGCGCAACGATCCTCCAGCCAAAGGGCAATGGTGGGTGCCCGGCGGGCGGGTGATTAAGGGAGAAATGATGCGCGAGACGGCGCTGCGCAAAGCGCGCGAGGAAGTGGGCATCGACTGCCACGTGGGGCCGCTCATCCACACCGCAGAAACCATCTTCCCCGATGGTCCAGGGGGCATACCGGTGCATAGCATTAACAGTTGCTTTTTCGTCTATCCGGTTGACCCGGCCTTCAATCTACACCTGGATAGCCACCATACGGCTTACCAATGGGTAAATCACATTCCGCCAGGTATCCATCCTTATGTAGAGAGATGTCTGATGGGGGCCGGTCTGGGCCGGCATACCTCTGCAGAAGGTTAATCTTAAAGTATTTAAGCAAGATTTTAAATGGTAGGCTCGGGAGCAGGGATTCGAACCCCGATTAACGGATCCAAAGTCCGCTGTCCTACCATTGGACGACTCCCGAATATAGTACGATCACAGCAGGGAATATTGACTTCATCTCCCGACCCAACTGCCTGAAAATGGTACCACATTCTGCTTGTTTCGTCAACGTGAGCGGACGACGTAACTGTTCAGAATTACGGTAAGGAAGTTGGGCACCCACGCAGGAGTGCCCCTACGGTAGGGGCGGCGCTATGTGGCCGCATACGCATCAAGCTAAGAAGAGTCGAATAATAACTGATAGGTGTTGGGATGCTTTTTGCGTTTGTTCATACGACAGCCGGCTTGTTGAGTGCGCTGCACATCCTGCAGGGCCTCCCGCAGTGCTGCGAGACCTTTGG
>SHYO01000187.1 GCA_009692745.1 Chloroflexota bacterium | reverse complement strand
ATCGGGTCAAGGCGGTTACCGACGAACACATTCCTTTCTTTACCAGTGATCGGCTACCAGAGTATGAAAATGCTCTGCTGCATACTTACGGAACCTGGGTTCAGCCAGAAAGAAGAGGGAACCGAGGTCGCTTCCCACTCCCACGGCTGATCCCCACATCCGACCTCCTGTACGCCCAAGTGGTGAAGGTACGAGAAAATGGGCGCGTAACTGAGGTCAAAACCAAGGTTGTCTTTGGAAAACCGGAGGCGATTGCAGCTCAACTGGCGCATTCACCCGTGAGCGATGCCATCAACACCAGTTTTGTGGAGCGCGACAACTTGACGCAGCGACAAAGTAATCGCCGTTTGACCCGCAGGACAAATGGCTTTTCCAAAGAAATCGCCTGGTTTGAGAAGCAACTCTGGTTGTCCACAGCCCATTATCACCTGGTCTTACCGCACCATAGCTTGCGTCAACCATTAGAAAGGTCTGAACCGACGCGGGGATCAGGTACAATGAAAAAACGGGAACCAGTGACACCCGCTATGGCGGCTGAGATTACCGACCATGTATGGTCAACAACTGAGCTACTGTCGTATCGAGTGCCAGCTATATTCCTGGATAAATTGTCAAAGTTCAAGCCCTTGTTCACCTTGATGGATGAAATTCATCAAGGTGGATGAGGGACAATACCCCATTGTTCACCATGAATTGAACTATGCCTGAAATTGAAGATCCTCCTTCTACAAAGTAGCGGAAAGGAGAATCTTCATAATCCCACTAATCTTACGAGGAACCCAAAACCCGCAACAACTCGACTGTATTTGCAATTGCCTCATCCGCAGTCTGGGCGGGTGAAGTCTTGGTGGACTTAAAGAACCCGGCGCCGGCCCCCCGCCACATGTTCAAAATATTGGCCATATCGGACGCAGTGGCTGCCTCCGCTATCAAAACGCCCCAATTATCTGCCGTAATGTCCCATCGAAGAATGTTCACATTCTTTGGTGGAAAAAGTCCAGACGAGGTGAGTTTTTGCGTAATTTGCAATATTTCCACTGATGACATACCTTCATTCAACTCCCAATACGTGACAAATAGCATGGTAAACCCCTTTGTAGAATTGATTTTGAACGCAGGGAGGATTGTACCCTGTTGTAAACCTTGTGTCAATACTTCGCGTAATTTTTGTGCAAGTAGAGAGCAAAACGCTCAAGCCGCTTCCAACCGGCGCCGATCCCGTTGTAACTATAATTGGACCCCAAAACTGGACCACGTGCTGAGGAATTCCATTCAAATCTAAACACCACAAGAATTTCAGGTATAGATTGAGGGCCTTCTGAGATGTGCCTATACGGAATCGGCCTTCATAGAGAATCAGGGCAAACTCCTCAGATAGCACATGGCTGATATCCAAGATGTTTTTAACATGGGAATTATCGTCCACCTGGGAACCATACTGGCGAGAAATACCGCGCAGAAGTTCAGCTAATCTGTCACGAAATGCTGCTCGAGCACGCCAGCCGACATTACTGGCATAGGTGCGGTTGCGTTGCAGCGCCGCAATCAACGAATTACTGATTGCCTGCTGTTCATTGCAAACTTTAGTTATCTGCAAGAACTTGCGTTTCTGCATGTCTTGTTTCAAGGTCTGTTGCTGCCTCATAAATGCTCCGGTCATTACCAGGTCATCGCTCATGGCGCTCCTGCGGCCTGGAAGACCGGCCGGGGGAAAGGCCAGGTTAGGCCCCCACGCTGCCCGCATGTGTGTATGTGTGAAAGCATATTTCACACATACACACATGCATAGCGCTATTCTATACCAGTGACAACACCAAACAGACACGCTGGTAACCATACCCGAAAATTAAACCACCCCAATTTAGTTATTGCGCTATCAGCGCCTCCGCCAGGACTTCGGCGATGTGGCGGGCGCGGCGGCCGGTGCCGTGTAGGATCTGCTGGCGGCACGAAGTGCCCGCGGCTACGATCTCGCTCTGCGGCGCCTGCTGCACGGCCGGGAAGAGGCGCCGCGCGCCAATCGCCAGGGAGAGGTCGTAGTGCTCCTTCTCGAAGCCGAACGATCCTGCCATGCCGCAGCAGCCGGAGTCGACCTCGGTCACCTGGGCTGCTGGTATGGCTTTCAGGACGCGCAGGCTGGGAGCCGAGCCGACCAGGGCTTTCTGGTGGCAGTGGCCGTGAAAGAGGATCGGTTTCGTAGCGGGGGACAGCTTCAGCTTCGTCCCGTCCCGTTCCAGCTCGCGCGCCACAAACTCTTCGAAGAGCAAAGCGTTCTGGGCCACCACTGCGGCGCGCGGATCGTCTACCAGGTCCAGGTAGTCATCGCGCAGCGTGAGCAGGCAGGAGGGTTCCAGCCCAACGACCGGGATGCCCGCTTCGCTGTACTTTGCCAGGGCGGCGACGTTCCAGCGGGCGTTGGCCTTGGCCTGCTGGATCAGCCCTTTGGAGATCATCGGCCGGCCGCAACATTTCCTTTCGGCCAGGATCACGCTGTATCCCAGCGCCTCCAGCACCCTGGTAGCGGCCTGGCCGATGTGCGGATAATTGTAATTGGTGAAGGTATCGTTGAAGAGCGCTACCTGGGGCCGGCTGGCCGCGTCCTGCGGTGGGGGATGGCGGCGGAACCACGCTGCAAAGGTCTGGCGGGTGAAGGCCGGTAAGCGGCGCCGCGCATCGATCCCTACCAGCCGGTCCAACGCCAGCCGCGCCGGGCGCGAACCGGCTACCCAGTTCGAGATGGGGGCCAGGGCGCTGCCCACGCGGTTGAGCAGGGCGATCTGACCAAAGAGGTGCGCACGCAGGGGGGTGCCGTGGCGCGCATGGTAGTGGGCCAGGAATTCATATTTCAGCTTGGCCATATCCACGCTGGAAGGGCAGTCCGCCTTGCACCCCTTGCACTCCAGGCACAGGTCCAGCGCCTCGTACAGCTCGCTGCCGGTCAAGGCGTCGGCCGGCAGGTGACCGTTGATGGCCTCGCGCAGCAGGTTGGCCCGGCCACGGGTGGAGTGCTGCTCTTCGAGGGTTACCATGTAGGAGGGGCACATGGTGCCGGAGAGGCGTTTGCGGCATTCTCCGTTGCCATTGCACATCTCGATAGCCCGGCCGAAGCCGCCCTCCCGCTCGAAGGAGAAATAGGTCTTGACCGGCATGGTTTTATAGGGCTGGCCATCCCGCGCGCCGTAGCGCAAATTTTCCACCATGCTCTGGGCATCGGTGATTTTGCCCGGATTCAGCCTGCCCTGCGGGTCGAAGGTGCGCTTTATTTCACGAAAGGCGGCGTAGAGGGTGGGGCCGAAGATCTTCTCATTGAATTCGCTACGCAACAGGCCATCGCCGTGCTCGCCGCTGATCGCACCGCCGTATTCCAACACCAGGTCGGAGATGGCGACCGCAATCGAGCGCATGCGGCCCACATCATCGGTGCTTTTCAAATCGATCATGGGGCGGATATGCAGCAGCCCGACACTGGCATGCGCGTAGTAGGCGGCGCTGGTGCCGTGGCTCTGCACGATCTCGTCCAGGCGCTGAATATAGCGCGCCAGGTGCTGCGGCGGCACGGCGGTATCCTCTATAAAGGCGATCGGTTTGCGGTCCGTGCGGATGCCCAGCAGCAAGCCCACACCGGCCTTACGCACCGTCAAGATATCGGCCTGCATGGCGGGGTTGTAGGCCAGCACAATGGCATAGCCGCACTGCGCGCGCTGTAGCCCCTGCTGCAGGCCCTCCAGTTTGCTCTTTACCTCGGCGTCGGACTCGCCAAAAAACTCCACGCTCAGCAGCGCTCCGGGATCGCCCTCCACGAAATGCATGCGCCGCGCAAACTGGATTTGCTGCCGCGTCATATCCAGCAGCACCTTGTCCATCAGCTCCACCTGGCTGGGGCCATATTCCAGGATGCGGGGCGTGGCTTCCAGCGCCGCTTGCACGCTGCGGAAATGCACGATAGCCAGGCCGGTGCGCTTGGGGCGGGGCGCCAGCTTGACTTGCGCTGCCAGGGTAACGGCCAGGGTGCCCTCGGAGCCGACCAGCATCTTGGCCAGGTTGAAGGGCTGCGGCTTGATGAATTCGTCCAGGTTGTAGCCGCCGACGCGCCGTTGAATCTTCGGAAAGCGGGTTTCGATCTCGTTGTGATGCTGCCGGGCCAATCCATCGATGGCGCGGTAGGTGGCCCCTTCCATGTCTGGCTGCGCCAGCCGGGCCGACAATTCTTCGGAGGTTAAAGCCCGCCCTGCGATCACCTGCCCATCGGCCAGGGCGGCCTCCAGCGAGAGCACATTGTCTATCATCTTGCCGTAGACCAGGGAGCGGGAGCCGCCGGCGTTGGTGCCGCACATGCCGCCGAAATTTGCCCGGTTGGCGGGGGAGATGTCCACCGGAAAGGTCATACCGTGGGGTTGCAGCTCGGCGTTCAGCTCATCCGGCACCACGCCCGGCTCTACCCAGGCCCAACCCTCCACCAGGTTTAGCTCCCGCACGCCTTTCATATATTTGCTGCAATCCAAAATCACGCCGCGTCCCAGGCAGGCGCCGGTCTGGCTGGTGCCACCGCCGCGCGGGATCAGCGCCACCGCGTGTTCGGCGCAAATCTGCAGCGTGGTGAGGATATCCTGCCGCGTCTTGGGCAGCACTACGCCCAACGGCTCGATTTGGTAAATGCTGGCGTCGGTGCTGTAGAGCGCACGCGAGGTGGCATCAAAGCGCACTTCACCGCTGATATTTTCGCGCAGTTGGGATGCTATGGCAGGCATTTAGTTTGTTTTTTTCATGGTCTCGATTACCTGCTGGAAGACTTCAAATGGTTGGGCCCCAATCAGCGGCTCGTCGTTTACCAGGAATGTAGGCGTGCTGCGCACCCCAATAGACTGGGCTTGCGTTGATTCCGACTTGACCAGGTCGGTATATTTGCCTGCATCGACGCAGGTATTGAAGGCAGCGGCATCCAGGCCCAACTCGACCGCGAAGCGCTTCAGGTTAGCCTTACTAAAAGCCCCGCCGTTTTCTCCCTTTTGAGAAGTATAGAGCTTATCGTGGTAGGGCCAGAAAGCATTCTGATCGGTGGCGCACTCGCTGGCCTCCGCCGCCCAGTAGGATTCCTGCCCCAGGAAGGGCATATGCCAATAGCCGATGCGCACAATCCCGGTTTCTACGTAGACTTTTTCGAGCTGGCGCGCCGCGCCAGTGGCAAATCGCCCGCAATATGGTCATTGAAAATCGCTAAAATCCAGGATGGTGACCGGAGCGTTGGGATCGCCTTTAAAATGGCGCGTTTGGGCTATCAGTTTATCAATGACTGCGCGGCGCGCAGTGGCCACCGTCGCTGTGGCCGCCGAGCTATTAGCCGCTGGGACACTGGTGGGCGGTGCGGCGGCGGCAGCCGGTGCAGCCAGGGCAGCCGGTGGGGCCGTTACCTGGACCACCACGGTCTGCACCACGGGCAACGGATCGGGGGTAACTATGGGGCGCCCAAAGTAGCCCAAGGCTATGCCGAGCACCAGGGTTGCCAGGGCAATGACCAGCGTAGCCGGTATGCGGATATGCACCTCGTTCGGGTCTTCCTCCGGGCCGGCCGGTTGCGGCGGCGTTGTGGCATCGTTGGCCAGGTCCGGCGCTGCCTCCGGCTGGGTTCGCTCTGATATTTCTTCAGGTACAGTCTCTTGCATGTGCGCCTTCTAGATATCTTACTATTGCCAGAATCACGCGGGTTGCATAGAATTTAGCTGGAAAATAGTTCTTGTCCCTTGGTTGCGGGGACAATATTTATCCCTATAGTTATCTCACTTTACCATCCCTTTGTCAAGGACTGGTGAAAATCCTATAAGCTATGAGCCACCGGAGAAGCGTGCGGCTGCAAGCCGCACCTACCGCAGCCGCATATACAATAAATATGCTCGCCGCTTCCAGTAGGTGCGGTTTTCAACCGCACGATTTTCAAGGGGGACAATATGAATCCCTGGGATTCCGGCAAATTATCCTACATGCCAACCCCCATTTTCACCCTAATTTCGCTGATCGCAAGCGCTGTAAGAGGGCGGGGCGGTTCTTATATTGGGTCTCAATCCCGGCAATCTGCGCCTTAAATTCGTCGACTTTACCCTGGTATTCGGCCAACTCCCGTAATTGAAGTAAGAGGGTAATCGCCTCGTCATAAGCTTTCGTAGTCTTCTGTTCGATCAGGGTAGCCACCTGCCGCCATGTCGCCGTCTCACGCTTGGCCAGGGCTTCCAAACGCTGCCGCCGGGCCTCTTCAGCTTTCTGGCGCTCGCGCTCTTCCCGCTCCCTTTTGATCTGATCAACCGCTCCTATGAGTGAGTCCAGGGTGCGGCGTGGCGTGGTGGGCGGTGCCGGAAGGTTGGTATCACCACCTACCTGGCGCAGACGACGCAACAACTCGCGACCGGCTTGTGTATCTCCCTGGGCAATACGGACCAGGAAGGCGTTCCGCTCCGCCTCGGGCAATAGCATTACCCAGGCCGCTAACGGTTCTTTCACTTCTTTCAATGGCGGGCTGGCTGCTGCGGCGACCTGTAAGAGATCCGGGTCGACCTCTAAGAATTCAATAAAGGCCTGGAGTGCGGCCGTGGGTTGTTGCAGACCGGGCGGCACAGGGGGTTCCAACAGGTCTGCGTCAGCTTGCTCCGCTGTGCCATCGTGATTTGCTGCGTCTTGTGGTGCTTCATCGTCGTCTTCCAGGCCATCATCATCATCGCTTTCTGCGGCCGGGTAATCATATGGATTATATTCATCATCGTCCAGATCGGTGGTCGCCGCTTTCAGCCAGCCCAGGTAGAGGGCGCGAAAATCCCCGCGCAGGATATCATCCCGCAGCGGCAGCAGAGACGCCAGCAGTCCGTCGGTTTCGATATAGTCAGATCCCTCATCTTCATGTATAGCAATGCTCAGTACTATATACTGCGGCGACTCTTTGATCGAAATCTCATCCGAGGCGAAGTAGTAGGGATTTATAGCCTCTAAATCTATAGCTTTACGAGGGAAGCGGAAAGCGAGTTCTCGTGAGCCCCAATTTGCCATGTATAGCAGGGCATCGAAATGTTGCTCCAGCACCTCTAAGGCATTTTTAGGTAGATCAGAATAGGAGTAGGTGAAGACGGCATGCGTCGACGTGGGGTTGACCCGGCGCGACAGGGTGCGAATATAGGCTATCTGCTCCGCCGTTAGTGGTTTGTCGATCGCCTGGAATTCATAGTACTGGAATTCGCTCATCGTACGCTTGATTTACCTTAGAGGTAGGCTTTTGCCGATAGATGGAAAGCATCTTCGGGAGAGCCGAAGAATTTTCCCGAGGGGAAAACTGACAATTCATACCGTTCGCCGCTGTAGGTGTAGAACGCGAAGCCCCATTCTTCCTCGTTGCCAAAATATCGTAACCGGCAAAGATGCGTGGGCATGTTGCGCAGCCGTTCTTGATACTCTTCCCGGCTTTCCGGCCAGTTCGGTGGAGGCCAGCTATCGGTCAGCGGTTCGGGTTCCTGGTAGGCGTCGATGTAACAGAACTGGCCGCGAAAGCGGATCTCCAGCCTGGTGAAACGCCCGGCGAAATGCTCGGCGGCGTAGTTGCGCAACCGCTGCTCGGTACGCCGCTGCACCGGTTCTGGGATGCGCTTTCCGCCGCTGTTGGGATCGAAAACCCATTGTTTTCTGGCTGGCATTTTAATCCTCGCAAAAACAGTTATAGAGGTCTGTACAGCCCCTATTTTACAACAAGGACAGGTTCTTGCCAAAAGAGCCTGTCTGTGAGTAACCCATTTCTCTACCACATCCCCTCAGTTTCTCCATAATTCCTCCATATCTTCGTAGTACACTGGAACCTGTAAGTCGATAATAACAGCAAATACAGTTCTGGTATAAGTATGGAGGCAAATATGTTTCGCGGACGCTTTATCATGGGTATTCTGGCGATATTTCTGATATTCGGTTTGTTCAGTTCGATAGGCGGGGGTATGCAACGGGATGCCTGGACGCAGGGCTACCTGGTAGGCCGGCTCTCGACGAGCACTGAGGGTAGTAGCGCTGTCCCACCGGCGCCTGTTCTTATCCCTGGATACCAGGGATTTGCCGGGTTTCACGGTGCATCCTGGGGAGCGCACTTTGGCGGGTTCGGTTTGCTCCTCGGCATCGGCTTTTTCTTCCTGGTGCTGATGGGGTTGGGTAAATTCTTCCGCTTCTTTGCCTGGCGCCACATGGGTGGTCCCCAGGGCGGGCCGTGGGGCCGCTACGAGAGCTGGCCGCCGGGATGGGGTTGGCACCACCAATCTCCGCCGGGACCCAAACCGCAGCAGGGTGGTCCAGAAGGTTGGCAGTCTGGCAGGCAAGGTTCCCCTCCGCCGTGGTGGGGTTGGGAGCAGCGGCCTGAGTCTAAGCCGGAGCAGGGCGAGCAAGGGTACCGGCGCGGCGGTGGTTGCGGCTATATGTAAGAGCGCAGGTTGAGTTGTGCCAGGCGCCGGTGACATCACCGGCGCCTGCCGTGCGTGGATTATAGATTAGACGTGCGGCGGTCAGGTAGGGGCGCCCCTGTGTGGGTGCCCCCCTATGTGGGTGCCCCGCTCAGCGGGCGGTGAGGTAGGGGCACTCCTATGTGGGTGCCCCGTTCAGCAGGCGGTGAGGTAGGGGCGCCCCTGTGTGGGTGCCCCCTCCATCGGGCGGTGAGGTAGGTGCCCCCCTATGTGGGTGCCCAGCTCAGCGGGCGGCGTGGTAAGGGCACCCCTGTGTGGGTGCCCCGTCCAGCGGGCGGTGAGGTAGGGGCACCCCAATGTGGATGCCCCGTCCAGCGGGCGGTGAGGTAGGGGCCCCCCAATGTGGGTGCCCAGCTCAGCGGGCGGCGTGGTAGGGGCCCCCCTATGTGGGTGCCCAGCTCAGCGGGCGGCGTGGGTGCCCCGCTCAGCGGGCGGTCACATAGGACCGCCCCATACGCATCAAGCTAAGAAGAGTCGAATAATAACTGATAGGTGTTGGGATGCTTTTTGCGTTTGTTCATACGACAGCCGGCTTGTTGAGTGCGCTGCACATCCTGCAGGGCCTCCCGCAGTGCTGCGAGACCTTTGGCACAG
>SHYO01000186.1 GCA_009692745.1 Chloroflexota bacterium | reverse complement strand
TAGCGTAAGTTTTGTGCAAATAGAAGCCAAACGGCTCAAAACGACGGAAAAATAGAACTTTTACAACTGCAGCGAAATGCGTAAGCTCAGGCAATCCACCGAAAGGAAAATTGCCATGAGTGAAAATGAAGAGACAACCCTGACGCATCATGCCATGTTGGTAGCCTGGGGGCAGTATGCCCACGGCATCGGCTTGGTCGAGGGACTGGCGGCTATTCCGCTGCATCAGAAGACCAGAGTGCACCAACCCCAGACGAAAGTGATCGAGTTTTTGGTCGCCATACTGGGAGGCTTAAGCTATTTGAAGGACATCAGCCTGTCTGCGCACCCGTTGGATCAAGACGCGGTGGTGGCGCGGGCTTGGGGTCAAGCTGGGTGGGCAGATCACAGTGGGGTGAGCCGCACGTTGCAGGAATTGACGATGGCAGAGACGCAACAGATAATCGCCGTGCTAGAGCAAGTCAGTCAACCTGTGCTGGACAAGGAGGTGCTGTTGGCGGCAAGTGCTGGTCGTCTGGAATTGGATGGGGATCTCTCGCCTCGGGCGGTATCTGAGACCAGTACCACGTATCCAGATGCTGCCTTTGGGTACATGGGAGGATCGGTGGGATTGGGGTACCAGGCGGCTGTCGTGTCGTTACGCAGTCCGACCTATGGTCGGATTGGTCTATCGGTGGCCCACCATCCTGGCAGTACGGTCTCCTGCACCCAAGCAACGGCTTTGGTGTATGAAGCCGAGCGGCGCATAGGCAGCCGACCACTGCGGCGCACCGATCTATTGGCGCAACGGGTGCAGCATATGGAGCCACAAGGGAGTCATCTGCAGGCCAAGGTCGACCAGGCACAACAAGCTCTGGGACAGGTGCAAACAGAACTGGCGCTCATTGATCAGCAATTGGCAGCCGCGCAGCAGCAAGTGCAAGGGTTGCAGGTGGCATACACCCAACGCCAGCGACCGGAACGTCCCCATAGCCACCTGGCTAAAGCCCGGCAGCAGTGGGAGATGTATCAACGCCGGCAGGGCCGCCGCAGCAAGGCAGTGACCCAAGCCCAGCTCTGGTTAGAGCGCCAACAGGCGCATTTGGTGGCCCACACTGCTGAGATCACTGCTTTGAGCGCACGCCTGGCATACTTTGCACAGGAGAATGCCACCAATGCGGCTCCCATACGCATCACGATCCGGTTGGATGCAGGCTTTGGCACTCCTGAAAATCTGGCACTCCTGATCGAGTTGGGATACGAAGTGTATACCAAGCCCTATGGTACCTGGCTCTCGGGCTGGTTGAAAGCCCAGTCAGCCCAGACAAACGCCTGGATGCGGGTGGGGCACAACGCCGAGATGCTGGCCTGGAAAGCTATCCAGCTAGACGACTTCCCCTATCCACTGGATCTAGCCCAGGAACGCTTCTCGACGGGGGATGGCTATCGCGAAACCGGATTGATCCACTTTGGCCCCGACGATGTCTTGCTGGATCTGGGCCGCTGGTTTCGCCATTACAATGCTCGGCAGATCATCGAAGCCGGTCACAAAGAGGCTAAACAGGTGTTTGAAATCCATCATCTCAAAGTTCGGGGACGTTGCGCTTTGCTCCTCCAGGAGCAGATGACCCTCTTTGCCGCACTCTGGTTAGCCCAGTGCTGCCCCCAAATCCCAGATGGCTGGAAGGAGAGTACCCACCCCCAAGTGAAACAACAGGTGAAAGTCGGGGCTCAAACCTCCGCCTGGGTTAGTTGGCAGGGTCAGGATTGTTTGTTAAGGTTCACGGATCACAGCGTCTTCGCTGGCAGATCCCTTTCGGTGGTCAGGCAGTTGGCTTTCCAACCTGTCTTGCCTATGACAAAAAGTTGTTATTTTTCGTCGACTTGAACATTTTGTTCTCTATTTGCACAAAACTTACGATAATAGAGAGCATTGAAACAGCTATGCTACCAATTTGCAATATCCAACCGAGAAATTAGAGGATTCAGATGAGACGATTTCAAGCAATACTTGCAGCACTCATGATTACCGGGGCAATCGCCGCCGGCATGTGGGCCGTGGGCGCTGATGCTGCTATGAATGCTTTGACATTGCCGGGCAGCAACACAACCGCCGCCCCGGCGCCGGTAGAGATGGCCTCTACTTCGCCTGACCAGGCAGCCGCCCAGGTTGCCCAATACCAAAGCCGCGAGAAGCAATATCAACAGCAGTTAAATGAAGCAACCCAAAAATTGGCGCAAGCCAATCAACAGATCCAGCAATATCAGACCCAACTAAACGATGCATCTCAAAGGCTTTCAGAAGCCGACCAACAGATCCAGCAGTTCCAGACGATCTTAACCGAGTTACAGCGGCGTGGCTTAATTCGTATTGCCCAAGATGGCACGATAACACTGCCACGCCGGTGAGGAGAATTTAATTGAGACCTATAAACTTTCTTAAACGAGTATTGCGCTTACTTATCATCACCGGTAGTTTTGGCGGCTTTCTGGGGGGGTGGGCATTCCTGGCTCGCACCGAGCAACCTGCGGGAACTCAACCAGCCCAACCCGCTTCGATCTATGTTACACCTACGCCGCTGCCGCCGTTGAATCTACCGGCTCTGCCATCACTAGACGCTCAGCCACTTACCGTGGAACCATTGCCCACTGTACGACCGCTGCCAACCGCGCCCCCACCCACCGTACGCCAACCACGTCTGCGCACCAGAGGGTCGTAATGATCACTAGTGAAGTGCGAATAGCCGAGTTTCAGGACACCCAATTTAGGGCCATGAATACAGATATAGACCTGGTTGCGGTAGGACCGCGCCCCATCGTCGACGAGGGATTCCAGCGCGCGACGGATTTTATCCACAGCAATGAAGCACGCTTTACCCGCTTTGCCGAAACTAGCGAGCTATCCGGCCTCAACCGCGCCGCAGGCACCTGGTTCAGCGCCTCGCCAGAGCTCTTTGAAGTCGTGTGGCAGGCACGCCATTACTATGACCAGACCCACGGGCTTTTCGATCCGGCAATTCTTGAGGCGCTAGAACAGGCTGGATACGACCGGAGCATGGATCAGATCAGGGCTGCCGGGCCACAACCGGCCTGCACCTCCCCCAAAATGCAGTACCATGATTTTCGGCAGGTGCAATTTGACCGGATCCACCACCGTATCAAGCTGCCTGCTACTATTCGGTTGGACTTGGGCGGTATTGCTAAAGGCTGGATTGCAGAAGGCGCCGCCCAGGTGCTCGCATCCTTTAGCAGCGCCTGCGCTGTGAATGCTGGCGGTGATATCTTTATGATCGGACTGCCGGCGGGGGCATCCGCCTGGACTATTGAGCTGGCAGATCCGCGCGACCCGCAGCGGGTGCTTGCCACCTTACATATTCCGCCGGGCGCCCTGGCTACCTCTACCACCACCAGGCGCCGCTGGTTGCAAGGCGGCCAAACGCGGCACCACCTGATAGATCCCCGCAGCGGGTCCCCGGCCGATACGCCATGACTGAGTGTCAGCGTTTTTGCGCAGTCCGCCGCCATGGCTGAGGCCTTTGCCAAAGCCCTTTTGATCGCCGGTCCGCGCGAAGCGGGGAGAATCTTTTCAAATAAACCAGATCTGACTTTTATTGCTGTAGACCAATCAGGCCGGCTATGGGGAGCCGGCCTTGCCAAGGAGCTTTTAGATGTCCCATCGGATTTCAACACCGAAACCTATTGATAAAATTAAGGATTCAGGCTCTTTCTGGCCCGTCATTTTAGCCTTTTCCATAACGTTCCTGCTCTTGCTGTTAGCCGGCCTACTACTGCTGCTCAGTCACACCCCTTTGGCTCCGCTGATAGGCAGCCTGCCGGTCAAAATCTTCGCACTGAATAGTGTCCATACCTATTGGTATATCACGCGGGCTGCAGGTCTGACCGCCTATTTGCTGTTATGGTTATCCACTGCCTGGGGTTTGGCAGTCTCAAACAAAATTTTTGATGCCTTGCTGGATCGCACCATCACTTACGAATTTCATCAATTCATCTCCCTATTAGCCATCGGCTTTACTTTTCTGCATATGGTGGTTTTAATGGCAGATCAATATTTGCCATTCTCCCCCAGCCAGATCCTGGTGCCCTTTACCGCCGAATACCGGCCCTTGTGGACCGGCATCGGCATTATCGGCATGTATCTGGTGCTCCTGGTCAGCGTGACCTTCTATATCCGCCGCTGGATTGGCCGTAAGACCTTTCGTATCATCCATTACTTGAGCTTTCTCGCGTATGGTATGGCCACCTTGCATGGCTTCATGGCCGGGACTGATAGCACCCTAAAATCCGTACAATGGATTTATGGCGTCACGGCCTTGACCATTATCTTCCTTACGTTATATCCTATATTTATAGCATTCTCTTCCCGTTCAAAATCTCTGAAGCGGGAGACACCGGTACTCAATTAAACCAACTCATCCCTATTTGACTTGCGGAGCTACCTATGGGCAAATCCCCTAAGCTCGGTGACGACTCCTGTATCAAATGTCACCAGGAAACCATATCGCGCTAGAATTTCAACAACCATTTCCATATCTTTCTCCCCCGTTGGCAAGCCGTCGATGCCAGCGCTGCCCACTGCACCGACTGCCATACGCCCCACCAAACCGCCCAACCGGCGCAACAATTCATTGTACAGACCCAGGCAGAGGCTACCTGCCAGAGATGCCATAGGGCCGTTACTACCGGAGTATTACAGGAGCGGGATTTACGGCGATAGGTTGTTTGACATCACGACTATTCCCGTGTAGTATACACTTGATAGGCTTGACGGCATTTGACCGGCCATCAGATATCCCCAAGCGGTATTACCACATCGTATCCGAAGGCTCAGACGTGGAAAAATCTGGTTTTCCGCTCCAAGTATCCCCAAATTGCGACGCAGTAAACCGGCCACTTGCCAACACCTTGCCGCCCGGACTCAACTGTACCATCTAAACCCTTAGAGGAGCGTCTATGCCCAAGTATCGCGCAGGCATCATCGGATTAGGTTGGATGGGCCTGCTTTATGACCTGGCAGAGCGGAATATGGACCGGTTCAATATCGACGATATCGACCGCCCTACCCCCGCCTTAAATATCCACCGTGAGTTTCACTATTACAACCATCCCGGTAATGAGGGCTTGCCGAACAGCTACGCCGAAGCCCTTTGGGACCGCCCGGAAGTGGAATTGGTGGCCGGTGTAGATCGAGACCAAAAGCGCCTGGACGCTTTTGGCGCCCGTTACGGCGCACGGGGGGCGCACCTAAACACGTACACCGATGCCGGTGAAATGCTGCGCCAGGAGCACCTGGATATTGTGGCCGTCTGCACCAATGTCAAAGGTCGCGCCGAGTTGGTTCGTCTGGCCGTTGAGCAGGGAGCCAAGGGTATTATGACCGAAAAGCCTATGGCCCATACCCTGGCAGAGGCCGATCTGATGGTCAATACTTGCGCCCGGGCGGGCGTGCCGCTCTGCTGTGGTTCCATCACCACCACGCATCCTTCTTTCGCCAAGGCCAAAGAGCTGATCAAATCCGGCGCTATTGGCAATGTTCTCTCCATCGAAACCTCCGGTCCCTTTGCCCAGCACCAGAATTGGTGCTATTTTCTGGATGGCATCGTCGGGGCCGGCGATCCGGCCTGGGTCATCGGTACCGGTGATGAACCCCGGCGGGAATCTGGCAGTGATGAATTCACGGGACAGGGCCTGCTGGTTACCCGGGACGGCCAGGTTGTGCATTTCCGTCCGGGAGCCATGACTATGGGCGTCCGGTTGACCGGCAGTAAAGGGGAAGTGCTCTATGACTATAACCACGGGTGGCGTTTATGGCAGGAGACCGATACCCTCGCCGGCAAACGCCAGGTACAGATGCCCTGGCCCGACCCGCAGTTCGTCTTACCCTATGGCGCCGTCTATGGATTAGCGGATGTTTTCGATTGTCTTGCCGGCAAGCTGGACGAACCCAAAAACTCCGGCAGGCGTGTTGCGCGGGCCCTGGAAGTCGAAATTGCGCTCAAGCTCTCTGCCGCTCAAGGCGGGGTGCGGGTAGACTTACCTTTACCGGATCGGAGCCTGGGGCTCCACTATGAGTGGTTCAGATAACCTCTGTTTCATAATAATGAATAAACATAAATTAAGGAGCATCACACCATGAAAACCTATCGCGCTGCAGTCATCGGAGTTAGCCGCATGGGCGCCTTTATCGACAACGAAATTGTGGGCTACCCGACTCTCGTCCCACCCTTATCCCATGCGGGCGGGTTTACCGCCTGTGCCCGCACGGATCTGGTAGCCGGCGCCGACTTGCGACCGGATGTGATGGAGGTATTCGGGCAGAAGTATAACGTACCCAAGGCGCGGCAGTATACCGACTATCGCCAGTTGATCGATACCGAGAAGCCGGACATTGTCAGCGTTGCCACCCAACCTGAACACCGGGCCGAAATTGTCATCTACGCGGCCAACCACGGCGTCAAGGCTATCTACGCCGAAAAGGCCCTGGCTGCTTCCATGGACGAAGCTGACGCCATGTTGGAGGCGGTGGAGCGCAACCATGTCTACCTGAATATGGGCACCAACCGCCGCTGGGATCTCCCCTACGACAAGATGAAAGAAATTATCGATAGCGGTCAAATCGGCACCCTGAAAACCTTGATTTCCTACAATACCTACACGCTCTTCAATATGGGCAGCCACCACTTTGATCTGCTGATGCGTCTGAATAACGACCAACCCGTCCAATGGGTGCAGGCCAACCTGCCCGATGGCGATGCCATGATTGACGGTGACATCCTGCACGAAGACCCGCATGGCGAAGGTATCATCAAATTCGCTAACGGCGTGACGGCGTATGTTTTGCTTACCCCGCGCCTAACCGAATATGAAGCCATCGGCGACAAGGGCTCCATTACGGCCTATAATGACAGTTTCAACTGGCACTTGCGCCAGGACCTGCCCCTGATTCCTGGCAAACCCTGGACCGGTTTTATGACTGTCGATGCTCCCCAAGCGGACCGCGCCAGCTCTACCGTGAAGTTGATCGAGGACCTGGTCTATTCCCTGGACACCGGCGAAGCACCCAGGGGCGGTATCCGCGTAGCCCATGCTAACATCGAGCTGATCTTTGCCTTCATCGCGTCCCATATGCAGGGCGGCGCCCGGGTGGAGCTGCCGCTGAAAGGTAGCAAAATCAAATTGCACCGTGATCGCGCCCCAAAGCAACCTAGATACACGGCATAGCAACCACTATCGTTATGCACGTAGATGCGGCTGGAAGCCGCACATACGAAACTGGCCCTGATGTTCCAAGGTTACAAATACATTGCATACCTACCATATAAAGGAGCATAGCCTTATGAAGACTTATCGCGCTGCAGTAATCGGAGTTAGCCGCATGGGTGCCTTTATCGACAACGAGGTAGTGGGCTACCCCAATACGTTTCCGCCCTATTCTCACGCCGCGGGATTCACGGCCAGTAGCCGTACAGATCTGGTTGCCTGTTCCGACCTGCGGCCGGATGTGATGGAAGTCTTCGGGCAGACGTATAACGTGCCCAAGGAGCGACAATACACCAATTACCGCGAGATGATCGACAAAGAGCATCTCGATATTGTCAGTGTTGCCACCCAACCTGAGCACCGGGCTGAAATTGTCATCTACGCGGCCAACCACGGCGTCAAGGCCATTTACGCCGAAAAAGCCCTGGCCGCTTCTATGGACGAAGCCGATGCCATGTTAGAGGCGGTGGAACGTAACCATGTGTACCTGAACATGGGTACCAACCGCCGCTGGGGACTCGCCTATGACAAAATGAAAGAAATCATCGATGGCGGCCAGATCGGCGCATTGAAAAACGTGATTACCTATAGCACCGGCACGCTTTTTAACACCGCCAGCCACCACTTTGACCTGCTGCTGCGTCTGAATAACGACCAGCCCGTCCAGTGGGTACAGGCCAACCTGCCCGATGGCGATGCTATGATTGACGGTGACATTCTGCACGAAGACCCGCATGCCGAAGGTATCATCAAATTCGCCAATGATGTGACGGGGTACGCTTTGCTCACCCCGCGCAAAACTGAATACGAGGCTATTGGCGACAAGGGTTCCATCGCGGCCTACAATGACGGTTTCGAGTGGCACCTGCGCCAGGACCTACCCCTGATTCCCGGCAAGCCCTGGACCGGCTTTATGACCGTAGATGTGCCCGAAATACCTCACGATAGCGCAACCTTAAGACTCGTTGAAGATCTGGCCCATTCTCTGGACACCGGCGAAGCGCCCCGGGGCGGCATCCGCGTGGCGCATGCCAACACCGAGCTGATCTTTGCCTTCATCGCGTCCCATATGCAGGGCGGCGCCCGGGTTGAGCTACCGCTGAAAGGCAGCAAGATCAAGCTGAAGCGCGACCGCGCGCCGCGCCAGCCCAAATTTACGGTATAGCAGCCACTACCACCAGGAGGACTACTTTGCAAGAATATCGACTCGGGGGATGTCGTCTCAAACTGGGAAAACCCCAGCAAGTTACTGAGGGTGTGGGTCATACCTGGTTTCCCCGGCTGGCCCGCTTTCCCGGCGGCGAGCTCCTCCTGACCCATAGCCTGAATGCTGATACGGAAGCCCTCCTGGTCAACGCCAGCAGCGTTCACATCTCCCACGATAATGGCGGAAGTTGGGATCTCAACTACGAAGTAGCTTACGGCGCCTCCATCAAAGCTATCCGGCCCGACGGCGCCATCGCCGGACCCGTCTTCCGCCCCTATGCCGTACCCGGCGCGCCAAACCGGCGCCAGGCCACCACCCACTACGTGGCCTACGAAGCGGCCGGTACCCACTATCATATGCAGCCCTGGGGCTGCCGCATTGAGGGATTGCCGCGGGACCTGCACCTTTCCCGTAACGAAGGCAAGTGGAGCAAAGACTGGCCTTTAGGTCTTGCCTTGACTTTGCTGGCGAATTCACCTGGCTGTGCTAACCTGCGCCAAGCAAGCCGGCAGTTGGATCGTTGTTGAGCAGCGTCGCGAAGCGTGGTAGGCGTATCCGGCGGATTGGTCCCTCTATCTGTTCTTGCCACCACGCCACCAACCGCC
>SHYO01000185.1 GCA_009692745.1 Chloroflexota bacterium | reverse complement strand
GGCTTGAGCGTCTCGGACGCTGAGATGGAGACGCTCAATTTGGAACGCCATGCCATCTGTCCCAATTGGAACTACATCATTCGCCCCCGTTCTGACGCCATGGCTACCCATCCGCCAAAACGGGAACTTATTTCTTGACGAGCCCTTAGTAAGCAAAACGTTTAAAGTTGTACGGAGGTCAAGGCTACCGGAGATGGCCAGGTTGTTATCGTTTGAAGCGCTAATCGGGTGTAGCCGGCGTTTGGCCTCTTCAAACAAACGGGCGTTGGCTATAGCCTGGGCGGCCTGGTGGGCAATTCCCTTTAGCAACTCGATCTCGTCCAGGGTGAAATCGCGGGGTTCTCCGAAGGAAAATATATTTAAATAGCCGATGAGCTCAGCATTATGCTCTAGACAAATACTGGCAAGTGATTGAAGGTTGAGCTTTTCATATAGGTAACTGTCAGACAGGTCGGAGGAACGATGTAAATCCGGCAGGATGAGAAGACCTGCTTGAGAGGTGTCTTGATGGTTATTAGTGCGCGGGAAGTTTGGTTGAGGCAGCAGAGGTAACAGTATTTCGAATCCCGTTGGTAGCCCAATTCCGGCTGCATGCCTATAACTCTGAGAGGCATCATCATAAAGGACTACACTGGCGGCCGGGATACGCAAAGCCCGGACTGTCTCCTCGCAGATGGCATCCAGTACACCTTGAAGATCAAGCTGGGCATTCAGCCGGGCAGCGGTGTGGACCAATACCTCTGCCCGCGCCGCATGACGGCGCACCTCCTCCTCAGCTTCCCGGCGAGCTCGCCGGGTAACTGCTTCCTGTATCTCACGTTGTACTGCAGGAACAAGGCGAGCCCAATTTCCTTTGAGAACATAATTATGGGCTCCGGCCCGCATAGCCGCCGCGGCGGTTTCTTCGCCAATGGTTCCCGAAACAATGATAAAGGGAATGTCAAGATCGCTTTCCTTCAATAACGAAAGAGCCGCGAAGGCACTGAACTGCGCTAAGGCGTGATCTGAAAGGATAATATTCCAGGAATCATTGGTCAAGGCGTGTTGCATCGCTTCTTTGGTTTCCACACGCTCAGATATGACATCATATCCGGCGCGTTGCAATGCGTGGACAAGTAATACTGCATCATCCTCGTTATCTTCAACGATAAGGACGCGAAGTGATTCCCTCATATATCCCCTTTTACATCGTCAAGCTAAATCTTACGTTCCCATATATAGTAGGACAATCACAACTAAAGAGCGCCCACCACATGAAAGCAATCCGGTGGGAATTGGCTTTAATCAGCAGATTCCAGAGACTGTGAAAGAGAGCACTGAAAAAGAGGACGATGACGGCGAGTGCGGACACGAGGTGGGATACGCTCCGGTCTATGCTTTTGGCCTGGGCAACCCCTCCATGGTTTCGTTGATCAATTGATCGACAACGGCCTTCATATCTCCGGTGTGCGCAAATGTAGCTAGTTGCCGGTCGGCGCTGGTGCCGCCATGTATAATTTGGTATGCATATTCCACTTCTTTCCGGCTGCCCAAATCATCAACTACATCATCGACGAATTCTACCAATTCGTGAATCAGATCGCGAGCCGGGAGCTCTTCTTGGCGGCCGAAATCGATGAGTTTGCCATCCAATCCGTAGCGCACTGCCCGCCATTTATTTTCATCTACTAATGATTTGCGATAGAGACGAAAACTCATGTTTTTTTGGCGCAGCTTATACATCTTGGCCACCAACGCCTGGAGTAGGGCTGCGACACAGAGGGCTTCTTCGACGCGGGTACACATATCGCAGATACGAAATTCCAAGGTGGGGAGATGGGGATGCGGGCGTACATCCCACCAGATGCGCTTCCCATCGTCAATCGAATTCGTGCGGACCAAGAGTTTCACATAATTATCAAAATCGGCATAGGAATCAAAGCGGTCAGGAATTCCCGTGCGGGGGAAATTTTCAAAGATGACGCTGCGATAAGATTTCAGTCCGGTGTCACGCCCTATCCAAAATGGAGAACTGGTTGACAGTGTCAATATGTGGGGGAGCATATACCGGATAGTATTCATACAATCAATACGGAATTCCTGGTCCTCAATGCCGATATGCACATGCATTCCAAAGATGAGGAGTTGTTGTGCCAACATCTGCATATCTCGCACTACGCCGCGATAGCGCTCAAAGGGGGTGATTTCTTGTTGCATCCAGGAAGAGAAAGGGTGGGTACCCGCCGCAGCAATACGCAAATCCTTTTGCCATGCCAGATCATTAATCGAAGTGCGCATATTCACCAATTCAGCGCGGGCCTCCTGGATACTATGACAGATGGAACTGCCCATTTCCACCATTGATTGGTGTAATTCGGGGCGAATCTCGCGCAGCTGGATCTTCCCTTGTTCGAGAAATTCTGTGATGTAAGAGCGTAACTCTCGGGTATGGGGATCTACGATTTGATATTCCTCTTCGATACCAATAGTCAAGGATGGCGGATTCACGCTTTGGCCTCCATTTTCTCCAATTAAAGAGTTACTCCTTCGGCTCGACCACAAATACCGGCACAGTCGAGCCGCCTCCGGCGGTGACGTTGAGCATGGTGGATTTGCTGAGGCGACTCAGGCACCCCTGGACGTACCGGCCGTTGAAAATATAAGGATCTGTATCCACCAGTCGGGGACTGAAATCTACGTGATCCCCATCCCAGGCCGGAAATATCTCCTCGGGGAGGGCGACGCGTTCTTGAACCAGGTAGGAGGAGGTCAAGGCTTCCTGTAGCAGATTTTCCCAATCGACCGACGAGGTTTCCCAGCCGATAACGACACCTTTGCCCCCATATTCATCGTTGGGCTTAAGCACCATCTGCTCCTTGTGTGTAGCGGCAAATTCCAGCAAATCGATGTTTTGATCTCGATAGGTGGTTTTACCGGGTTGTACTTTGCGTGTCCAAGGGATATGGGCAGCCACCGCGCGTCGTTCTGCGATACTGAAACGAGGAATGAGGCCCTGATCTTCAAAGCTTTGATCAGAGAGCAGGGCAAAGCTCAGTTTTTTGTGAAGCAGTTTCGAGCGGAAGGGGTTGACCATGACGGCTGTGTTATCACGCACCGCGTAGGCGATAGGATGGTCTGGCCCAAATTCTTGTAATAATTCCGCGATGAGGACCCTTTTGTATATGATATCGACCTGGAAATCACCATTAGCCAGCAACCGGCCATTCTGGTATGCCATATCATGTGGATCTACTATGCGAGTAGGATAACCCATACTGGTGAAATAGTCCTGAAATAACAAAAATTCGTTGACGGTAGGCACGGTCGGCCAGTCTACGATAGCAATTTGGGGCTTTTCCCGCAAATTGCCCCGGCCGGAGAAATAGGCCATTTCACGGTAGGCGTCTAATAAGACCTGTAGTAATTGATGCCGGGCGGGTAAAGGCTGGGTATAATATTTGCGATTGAATTCGCGCATCAGCGGCATTTCGAGGAAGGCCTGGCTGAGACCATCTTCGTAGGCAATAGCCGCCGGGGTTTCGGCGTTATATTCGACAAAGGCTAATCCAGGGGTGTCCGTGATGCTGTTTTCCGGTATGAAGAAAGCATCCAGGCGGGAGGTGGGGCTGGGAGTATGGTATTGCCGATCCCAGGAAAGCACGGTCTCTTCATCTGGTGTGAGATCTAGAAATGATCTAAGATTTGGATCGACGAGTAACCGGCGATAGATTTTTTCGAAAGCCCCGAGCAGGATCTCCACTTCATGGCGGATATAGCGCCACTGTTCCGGGGAGAAAAAGTGAGGCCGGAGGACGGTGCTGAGAAGGCGGTCGCCGAAGGAAAGCCGGCGCTGGCGCATCAACCGATCCAGGGTAGTATAACTATCTACTGCCAGCTCTGACCGGCAAAGATCGTGGTAATGATCGATGGCATCCTGGACCATCATGGTATCCCCTACATTTCCTGGAGGAAGAAATTGCGCCAGTGAATCTCCTGGATTTGACCCTTACCGCTTTGGGCATAGTTGATCACCATATCAGCCATATGTTTCACTACCCAGTCGAAATAGGTTGGAGTAAGTGAGTTGATATCCATGTCGGGAGCTGGATTCATGAAGTCAATGGCATAGGGCACATCATCTTTTACCGCGAATTCTACCGTGTTCATATCATACCCCAAAGCGCGGCAAAGTTTCAGCGCATCGTTGACAACCCTGGAGCCTAATTCGGCAGTCATATGGGCATGTTCGACGATATATTTGCGCTCGCGCGGATCATACTTCATCGGTAATACATGCTCGCGTCCCAGCACCATACAGCGCACGTAATGGTCCCACTCGATATATTCTTGCAGCACCATGGTCAACAGGCCGGCAGTGTCGTAACGCTGGATCAGCTCATCGAGACTATTGACTTTGTAAACTTCTTTCCATCCCCCACCATGGGCATCTTTTAGTATGGCTGGCAATCCTATATAGTCGATAATACCCTGCCAATCCATGGGATATGTCAGATTACGCAAACTTTCAGATACGATTCCTTCGACATAATCTTTATTTGGCAGAACTATCGTCTTAGGGTGAGCTACACCCAATTTGGTTGCCAGAGAGGCGTCGAAGAATTTATCGTCGGCAGTCCACATAAAGGGATTGTTGACGACCACGGTACCTTGTAAAACGGCGTTTTTTAGGTAGGAACGGTAGTAGGGGACTTCATGGGAGATGCGATCGACAATGACTTGGTAGGGACACTGTTCATTCATCTTGGTACCGCCGAGTTTTACGAATTCGGCTACCACCCCGGCGTTGCGCCGGTTTACTTCTTCGATAAGAGCAGGGGGGAAACTCCATTCCCGTCCGACGATTAATCCGACCTTCAACGGTTCTGCCGCCATGTAACATCCTCCTACATAAGGGTTGGAAGGTTCGAAAGTTGAAAGACTTGGCTAGTCTGCAGCACCGACCCATTAAGTGTCGGTTTAATCATGCCCCCCAATATACATTTGAATCATCTTTTGCCACCAGGGCCAATCGTGAGCCCAGCCATCCCAGATACGACAGGCGTGCCAGATATCCTTCTGCCAGAGTACTTCAGAGAGTTGTTGACTGCTGCTCAGGCCCGAATCTTCGCGTCCAGTCGCCAGGAGGATATCCATACGCCGCATAGCCTCCAGGCGGGTAGGATCGTGCTCATTAGCCATATATTGCACGGGATTGTTGAAATAGACATTGTTATCGGAATAGCCGTTGGTCCAACGGCGAATATCATAAAAGCCACTCATGGCAATGGCGCGGTTTACCAGCTCGGGATGGCGCAAGGCGAAGTTGATAGTGTGAAAGGCGCCAAAACTGGCGCCTGTGACCGTTAAAAAAGGGTTGGGATTTTTGCTCTGTGTGAAGGGTAGAACTTCTTGTAAAAGATAGGCATCATATTGATTGTGCCGGACTGCCCGGCCTGCGGGCTCCGCCCAGTTACAATACCAGCTTTCCGCATCCACACTGTCTACAGCATATATCTGAATCCAGCCTTGCTCCAGATGTTCGCGTAGAGCCCACATCATGCCCCTATCTTCCCACTCAAAGAAGCGCCCCATAGAGGTGGGAAAGACGAGGACCCTGGCGCCGCCATGGCCGAATACCAGTAGTTCCATGTCCCGGTTTAAGGAAGGGCTAAACCATTTATGATATTCGCGATTCACGCTATCCTCTAAATCTGATGGATGAATAGGGCTGTGGTGAATTATACGTGTTGTAGCCCAAAAGACAATACGTACTATAGCTGATATAACTCACCGTACTTTGTCTTTAGATAGCGGATATACGGTGCGATGCTTAGTGGTCCACCTGTAACCCGTTGCGTTAGCTCGGGAGCAGTATATTTACGCCCATATTGATAAATTTTCTCTGTCAACCAGGTACGCAAGGTGGTGAAATTACCCATTTCGATTTCCGCAGGGATTTCCGGGTGAGCTGCCAGAGCCGTATCATAAAATTGGGCGCACAGAATGTTTCCCAGGGTATATCCCTGGAAAGATCCGCCGATGGTTCCACTGAACCAGTGGACATCTTGTAAGGCGCCGTTCCGATCATTGGGAGGGGTGATGCCGATATCACTTTTGAAGCGTTCCCGCCAAGCCTCGGGCAGGTCGCGGATTGCCAGCCGCCCTTCGAGCATGGCTAGCTCGAAATCGAAGCGCATCATCACGTGCAAGTTATAGGTCACTTCATCTGCGTCTGTGCGGATAAGAGAGCGCTCTACTTTGTTCACCGCGCGGTAGAAGGTATCTAAAGGGACAGAGCCCAATTGCGCGGGAAATTGGGTTTGGAGTTGCGGGTAGAAATGGTGCCAGAATTTCCGGCTGCGGCCAACCACATTTTCCCACAGCCGCGATTGGCTTTCATGGACGCCTGCTGAGGTGCCACCTGCCAGGGGAGTACCTTCATAGGCCATGTTGATACCCTGTTCATATATAGCGTGACCGGCCTCGTGCATCGTGCTGAAGAGACCATCACCCAGGTTGTTTTCATTGAACCGGGTAGTGATGCGCACATCTCCCAGCGAGAACTTAGTCATATAGGGATGGTGGGTTTTATCCTGGCGGCCACGGTCGAAGTCGTAGCCATATTTCTTAATGATATTCACACCAAAGGACCATTGCTGGGTTTCGGGGAAGCTCTGCAGCAGGCAGGAATCGTCCGCGGGTGGCTGAGATGTGATGGACTGGACAATCGGCACCAATTGCTCTCTAAGTTCGGCAAAGAGTTTACTGATGGTAGAGGCTTTCATGCCACTGTCGGCAAAGTCGATCAGGGGATCAGCGATGTGTTCGTACCCTGGAAAGTAATTGGCAAATTGGCGGCTGAGATCCAGGGTTTTCTGAAGATACGGTAGAACTATAGCGAAATCATTTGCGGGTCGGGCCTTCGTCCAGACGTCATATATGGCGGCCGTGTGGCTATAGATCTGCCCCATAAAATCGGGCGGCACCTTGACAGCCTTATCATAATCCTGGCGGGTGACTCGAATCAGGCTGGCTTCATCTGAGTCATATGGCAGTCCCATGGTGTAGGGTTGTAGATCATCCAGCAGATGGCCGATGGCCGGATCGGTGAACTTCTCATGGGCTAGTTTGGCCAGGGTAGCCAACTGCGGCCCGCGGGCCGCAGCGCCACCAGGGGGCATATATGTCGACTGGTCCCAATGCAATAGGGCTCCGGCTGATTCCAGGTCATTGATCTCGATGAGTCGCGTTTTTAGTTCTTGCAGTTTTGCTTCCAACGGTTCCTCCAAGCTAAATTCTTAATACGTAAACAGGTAAAGGGAAATGACAAAATATTCTGAAGCTACTCTCCCCGCAGGCGCTGCACCCAATGCTCAAACGCCACTAGCAAACCTCGCATAGCATCGATGGATTCCGGGTCCGTTAAGTTCCCCTCGGCGTCGAATTTATCCATGAGCCGCATAAGCATTACTTGGGGCTTATCCAGGGGGTGCCTCTCAGTTTCGATGGCGATTTGGTGCAATTGGTTGCAAGATTTATAAAATGGTCATCCAGTAATTATACTCGAGATTCGTCCTTTTTCCTGTCCCTGGCAACGTCCCTGCACAGGTCGTCCGTAATGGGCAAGTAGGGAAAATTGCTAAGCCGATTGAGGGTGCCCTGGAAGATCGAAGTACGGCCAGGGGATTTCCCTTCGCAGTAGCTGGAATAGAAAAGGGATACGGGCATCATGCCCAGGCGAAAGTTGTGGCAGCTCTGTGGCTGCGAAATATCCTATCTCGGTGGCTTCAGGACTAGGGGCCGGTTGACCATCTCCCACATCTACCAGGAAAATAAAATGGTACATCTGGGTCTTGGAACGGCTGCCCCAGAAACGGGAATCGAAAATCCCCAGTAGTGCTGAAACCTTCCCTTCCAGGTGTACCTCTTCCCGCAACTCGCGCAGGGCTGCTTCGGCCAGAGTTTCCCCGATATCCACTAACCCACCGGGCAAGGCCCAGAGGTCGTTATCATGGCGCCGGATTAAGAGAAGTTTCTCATCCCGAACCACGGCGGCTTCGGCTCCGGCCAAAGGACTGACGTGGAAAAGGTTTTGCTGGAACCCCTCTAAGATGTCTGCCGCGGAAAGGGCTCCCGGCTCGATGGTCGCTACCAGCCGGGCAGCGATGGCCATGATGCGGGTATAGCGTTCCTGATCGTAGCTGCTATTGCTAAATGTCAGCCCCATGGCTGCGATAGCGCGCAGCTCATCGGCTATTTGATACAATGTAGCTATTTCGGACATAGTTGTCTGCTTAAATGTCCTGGCGGTATCGGATGCCGTACCGTTTGCGGGCCTCGAGCATTGCTTTCCGGATGATCTCATGCACCTGCTCCGGGTTGGAGACGTTGTTCAATATAATTTTAGGGTCTGATGGATCAGAGCTACGCAGGATGACATCCCCCACACTCATAATCCGCTCCCCCAAGTGTTGGGTGTGGTCAATATCTTGTATCCGGATTAGCTCGATATCCTCCCGGCTTTTATTCACCATGCCATGGGCAATGCGTATCCTCTGCGTAGTGACCATGTAACTCTCGGAAAGGGAAAGGAAAGGCCGCCCTTCCCACAGGATCTGTTCCTCCTCTCCGGAGGTCGTAGTAGCCGGGTCTGGCGTACCTTGCTGCTCTGATTCCGGTCTGATCTCCTCTAGCAGTTGGTTAACTTCCACCAATACGTTTTCTGTGATGATATTAACCAGAGTTGCCAGACGCTCCTGCGGAATACACGAGACATTGACACCGCTCTGGGCAATGGCCTGCCAGATGCGGCCGGTGATACTGGATTTGTACTTATCTAATGACATAATCTTTTTCTCCTATACTCTTACGTTGGATAATTTGCTAAATTGTCTGGCTGCATTCGGACTTCTCGAAAAGGGGCTGGCGATCAAAAATTGTAGGCCGAATCTCCGGCTTGATCCAATGTCGAGAGTACTCGACTGTAGAGAAATCGTCCTCTCGTTAAAGATCGCGAGCATCCCGCTTGCACCAGGTGGCGCATAGGTTTTTAGACTCCGCTCTCAATTCCCGCCGCCATCGCTGGGGCATTTGGCCTATTTGATAACAAAATCTGAACCCAGAGCCAGA
>SHYO01000184.1 GCA_009692745.1 Chloroflexota bacterium | reverse complement strand
GAGATATACGTACAATGGAAGCGGGAACGGATGCGATTCTTTGAATCCATCCGTAAACTGCAAGAGACCAATCCAGAGGCGGACCCCGATCAGGTGATGCAGGATGTTCTTGAGGCGCAGCAAGCGGTCCGTCGGCGCGAAAGTTGATCACGTGTAAATATGAGGGTGGTTTTAGACGCCAATGTATTGATTAGTGGCTTTATCTCTCCCCGCGGCAGCCCGGCAGCGATTCTACGTCTGTGGGAGGAAGGAGCCTTTGAACTGGTAACCTCAGCGCCGATTCTGGCAGAGTTGGAGCGTGTTATCCATTATCCTCGCATCCAGCAGCGGTATCATCTGCCGGAAGAGGCTATCCGAGAATATCTCGACCTGATCAGCGGGCAGGCAATTCTGGTGGAACCTCAGGGAGAGATACATGGTGTAGAGCGGGACATTACAGATAACCGCTATCTGGAGTGTGCTGTGGCGGCCAATGCCCGGTATATCGTCAGTGGTGATGCCCATCTACTGGACCTTGGCAGCTACGGAGGCGTGGAGATTTTGTCGCCTGCTGGCTTCCTGGCTGTATTGAGGGCGGATGGTGGAGGGCGCCTGGGAGGCCGGGTTTAGGGGCCGGGCCGTTCGTCTCGGTTCGCCTGGCATGGCCCGTGTGCCGCCAGGCGGATCGCTGCCTCCAACTCGTCGCGGCCGCAATCCTTAAGCCGAGAAACGCATGCCCCGGCAGCCAGCGCCTGGCCGTGGAATGTGGCGTAGATGCTCAACATGACCAATCGCGTCGTTGGCGCCTGTTGGCACAAGGTTCGGTGATCTCCATGCCGTCCATCCTCGCCCCCACATCGACCAAGGTCACGGCTGGCCCGAGGCGAACGGCGAGCGCGATTGCCGCTATCTCATCGGCCGCCGTGGCGACAACTTCAATGCCAACCGTAGGCTGGAGTAAGCGCACCAGGGCGTGGCCTGGGGATCCCCATCTATTTCCAAAGTCCAAATTAGCGCCGCTCAAGCGAGACTGTCTCAGGGTGATCCAGATCCTTGCCGGCGGTGAGGAACAACTGCTGCCGTGGTCATGCTAATAAAGACCGGGCGCGGTGTTCACTTGGCTACCGCGCCCGGTCTTTGTACTCCCACTATCCCTGTCCAGCTCTAATCTTCATGGTGCAGGGGAGTGGCTGCCCGTTCAGCTATCAACTACCACTACAATTTATCCTGGTGTTGTCGAAGGAGGCCGTTATCGTGCCATTCGGGTTGACTGTGATATGTAGGTCGATATGAACTTGAAAGTTGGCTGCTGACCCAGTGCTGACGAAGGTAAAGTTTTGCGTAAAAGTTGTCTCAGCCCCTACTTGGGCATTAATCTCCTCATTCGTTGTGGCAGGTACGTGATACGTATTTCCCTGGTCGCCGACGCCAGTCAAATTCTCATAGTTACCATGGATTTTAGCATGGGCGCCCCCATTGCCATCAATTGTGGTTTTGGAGACGACGTGGAAATTCCCGCTGAAAGTGAAATTTTCTCCGGTACACGGGTTGGTGCCAATGCCACTGATTGGGACGGTGGTATTGGAAGTAGCCGCCAGAGCGGGCAGCGCCAGCGCCAGGGTAAAGATGACTGCCGCCAGCAATGGGAAAGCGATGAAGAACTTGCGCTGCCAGGAACGTACGGTCGTAAGTTGGTTTTTCATTTTTCCTCCTTTGAAGGAATCGGTGACGCAAATGATACGAAGCTTAACGATTGGATACTTAAGTATTATGGTCCTCTTTCACCCCGCGCGCCCTATAGATTTCTCTAGTCTGGCGACACGAAAATCTATAGGGGGGCGACGCCGGCCGGCCGGCCGGCGCGGGCGTCACTTTTCCCGCTGGAACAACCCCCGTTGCCGGGCCATGGCGACTGCCTCGCTGCGATTACTGGCATGGAGCTTCTGTAATATATTGGTGACATGGTACTGGATGGTATTGATCGAGACGTGCAATTGCGCCGCGATGGCCTTGTAGGGCAGACCTTTCGCCATATACCCCAGGACCTCCCGCTCCCGCTCGCTCAGCGCGTCGGGCTCCACTTCCCGCTGGGACAGCACGCTAAATCGCTCCACCACGCGGGTAGTCAGCGTGGGCGGCAGCGCCGACTGCCCGTGGCTGGCGGCGCGGACAGCCGCCACAATCACCTCGGGTGCGGCGTCCTTAAGTATGTAGCCGCGCGCTCCGGCCTTGAGGCTGGCAAAAACCTGTTCATCCTGGTCGCACACGGACAGTACGACAACTTCGGCGGGCGGATGCGCCGCCCGCAACCGCGGTAGCGCTTCGATGCCCGACAGCCGGGGCATCTGCAGGTCTAGCAGCACCACGTCCGGCCGCAGCCGGCCGGTCTGTTCGATGGCCGCCAGGCCGTCTTCCGCCTGCCCGACGACCTGGATATCTGGCTGCTCGTCCAGGATGCCCCGGATGCCCTGCCGCACCACAGGGTGATCGTCCACGATCAGCACACGGATGGGACGAGCCCCCGGCGCTGGCCTGGCCGCTGTATCCACCGGCAGCACCACAGCGGCTGGGGCGACAGCGGGACGGACATAAGGCAGCGTGGCCCGTACGGCCGTGCCGTGCCCAGGGTGGCTGGTGACGCACAATGCCCCACCCAGGCTGCGCACCCGCGCGGCCATGCTCAACAGGCCAAAGCCGCCGCGGTCGTTCCGCCCGACGGCAGTGGGGTCAAAGCCCACGCCATCGTCTTCGACCGTGAGCACGAGGGCATCGACCTCGAACGCCAATCCCAGGATGACGTGGCGCGCGGCGGCATGCTTTTCAATGTTGTGGAAGGCCTCCTGCGCCACGCGGAAGAGAGCCGCCGTCACGTCAGGCGCCAGCCGCCGTTCCTCACCGTGAACATAGCACTGGCTGCCCAACCCGGCCCGTTTGGCCAGCCCGGCCAGCTCCGGCGCGAGGGCCTCCTGCAGCGATTGGTGTTGCAGCGGTGTGGGTTGCAGACCCAGGAAGGAGCGCCGCGCCTCCGTCAGCGCGCCGCGCGCCAATCCCTCCGTTTCGGCCAACACCTCTGCTTCGCCCTGGCTCCGCCCCGCTGCATAGGGCTTGAGCGATGCGAGGTTGATGATGATACTGGTGATGGAGTGCGCCAGGGTGTCGTGGATCTCGCGCGCCAGGCGGTTGCGCTCCTCGGCTACGGCCAGCGCGCGTGCCTGTTGTTCCAGGCGTTGATGCTCCAGCGCCAGGCCGAGCAGCGCGGCTATAGGCTCTACCAGCCGCGCATCTTCCGGGCGATAGAAGCGCGGCGTGCGGCTGATGAAGGCCAGGCCACCCTGGACGTGGGGCGCCACCTGGATCGGGACAATCAGCGCCGCGCGCCCCAGGTTCTTCACCAACGCCTGGTCGCCAACATGCTGGGCCGTGGTCGCGGCGAAGTCCTTGATGACCACTGGCTGGTTGGCGAGCAGAGCAGGACCGAACGAGAAGTCGGCAAGGGACCAGAGATGACCGGCCTCCACGCTGGACGGATGGCAAAAGGCCATGCTCAGGCCGGGATCTGCCGCACCATCCTGCCCGGGGTGGAGCAGTAGCACGGCCAGCGCATGGTAATCAAGGATATCTGCGGCCTGCTGCGCCACGACGCCGAAGATCCGTGAGACATCCAGGCTGGCGGCGATGGCCCGCGTGATCTCCGCCAGGGCCATCGCCCGCGGTTCGTTGGCCATCGGTTGCAACCCATCCATGTCGTAAGCCGCTGCGTTCCGCATGTCACCGTCCGTTCGTGCATAGCTTTTTGCTGCCGGGCTCTCTGTTGGTCACACGCATGCTCCTCTCTGCTAAGTGAGAAATCCATGCCGCATGGTCCTTTCTTACATTCTACAAGTCCGCGTGTCCTATTGTCATGATACGGGTGTCCCGATATTGTCCCAATATTTTGTCTCTGCTGGTCGGGACACAGCACAGTTCGCCCCGAGATGCATGCTGGTGGGGAGTAAATCTTTTCTGCAGCCATCGCATCAGAATTGGACCGCCAAAATCAGCTAATCAGCTACGATATGCTTGTTTTTGGTGGCGAAGTCGTTTATAATATGAACCATCACAATGGCCTGGCCTTTAGCCGCAAATGGCAGGCTTTAGGCGCTAAAGCGTTGATCGGGACGAGTAGGCGGTGGAAGGCGCCAGAGATCAGGGGCCGGCGGCTGGGAGCCCCTGTCGCCAGCAAACTGCTGAAAACCCCCCGAGAGCGGGCAGCGGAACGCAATTGCTAGTAAGCTGCCACGGTTGGCCGCGTTATGGGCCGTTTAAAGGTAACTAATCCTATGGCTCAGGTTGTCAGGTGCCGTAGTGGATGGTCGCCAATATTGGGTGGAACCGCGTAGCCTCCTCGCCCCAAACTGGGTGATGAGGCTTTTTGTTTGGTGACCCTAATGGGGAAAGGAGCATAGCAGATGGACGAGCAGGTACGTGCTGAGTATACTCAGCCAACGGACGTGGTAGCGGGAGACGAAATTGGACAAAAGGCGGCGCAGGCAGGCGACCAGGTGGCGGAGCTGGAGGATTACCTGTGGCAGCAGGCCGATGCGGAGCGGCGCTGAGTACTCTCAGCACGCATCCTGGATCAGCGCGCCGGACGCGGTCATTACCTGGTCGCTGCAGGAGATGGCGCTTTCTATGGGCCGAAGATTGACATCATCATGATCAGCAGCTTCCTTATGCGCAAGAGCTGGCCGGCCGGTTGCGCCGCGCCGGGCTGCGGGTTGAGCTGGACGACTCGAACGAACGCCTAAGCGCCAAGATCCGGCAGGCGCAACTGCAGAAGGTGCCCTATATGTTGGTGGTCGGGAAGAAAGAGGTCGCTAACGGGACGGTCGCGCTGCGATTGCGCTCGGAAGAGGATTTGGGGGTGATGGCGATGGATGATTTTATAAAGCTGGCCCGGGCAGTCATTGCGGAGAAGCGGCTGTGAGCAACTATATCAGCCGCATCAGAAGTCTCGTAGTGCGGCAGGGGGCGGAGCGCTATTTGCTCCTGACGTTACTCAGTTTTGGCACCTCCGTTTCCCTCACCCGGCTCTTTTTGCGCCTGACCGGTTATCCCCAGATAGGGGGCGGCGGATTACATATCGCCCATGTCTTGTGGGGCGGGTTGCTGCTGTTCATTGCCGCGCTCTTACCGGTGATCTTCGCTAATCGCTGGGTTTATGCGGTTGGGGGGCTGCTAAGTGGCGTGGGGGTAGGGCTGTTCATAGACGAGGTGGGGAAATTTATCACCCAAAACAATGACTATTTCTACCCTCTGGCTGCGCCGATCATCTACGCCGTCTTCCTGTTGACGGTGTTGCTGTATGTACAGATCCGGCGGCGCAAGCGGCGCGACCCGCGCACAGAGCTGTTCGGTGTGTTGGATGATCTGCAGGAGGTGCTGGACCACGATCTGGATGAGCAAGAATATAAGCGCTTGCAGGCGCGGCTGGCCTATATTGCCCGCGAAACGCAGCACCCCGACGTGGTGAAGTTGGCCATCCAGTTGCAGGAATTCCTGGCTTCTGGCGCGATTGAGTTGGTACCGACACCGGCCACGGCTTTCGAGCAGTGGATCATGCGGTCGCGGGGCATCGGGTCACAGTGGCTCAGTCGGGTGCGGTTGCGCTTCGTGTTGGTGCTGGGGTTGGCGCTATCCGGCCTGCCGGCGATTTTCGATCTGCTGTTGGTGGCGCTCATTATCATGGCGCCGCAGGATCTGCGGCAGGCTATCTATGCAGCTCTCCCCCCTGATCCTTCTACCTATTCCAGCCTGACCTGGTTCGTGGTGCGGCTGGTAGTGGAGGGTGTGGTGGGGGTGATGTTGCTCTCCGCAGCCGGCTTTTGGGCCACGGGGCGAGAACAGCGCGGCACAGCGATCGGGTTCCTGGGGCTGTTGCTGGCGTTGACAACGGTGGATCTGCTGGGGTTTTACTTCGACCAGTTCGTGACGGTGGTGTCGGCTACCTTCCAGTTCATCTTGCTGTTGGGGGTGCGGTATTACCAGCAGAGGTATCTGTAGATAGGTTCCTTTCCCTGCGCTCTTTCCTGCGGCAGTAGTATAATGGTACTATGGAAACTAAGGACCTGTTGCAACTTACCGAGCCAGCGGGGTGGCGTTATCGGCTACTACGTATGTGGGGGATGTGCCCGCGCAGCAGGATTGGAGCCGGGCCTTGATCCTGGCGCTGCCAATCCTGGCGCCGCCGTCGGCCCAGGCCACGCCCTGGTTGCGCAAGTTTGGCGCGGTATCAACTGGCTTCGCCTCCGGCTGGATGCGGGTCAGAGGCATGCGGCGCCGCCGTACGGTGAACCGTGGCTTCGTGCTGTCGGACCACGTGGATTGGCCGGGGTTGATGGGCACGATTGAGGCGACCGCAGCCGAGCGTATTTGGGTGACGCACGGATACACCCCGCTGGTAGTGCGCTATTTGTAAGACCGGGGATTAGAGGCCGTGGGTATCCCGACCTGCTTTGAAGGGGAAGCGGCGGCGGCGGAATAGGGCTTTTCCAAAGTAGGAAGTTTAAGAAATTAGTTCGGACACCGTTGAAGGCGCTTTGTTGTAAACACTACATCTTGAAAGATGTAGTTTGGAGCGCTACCGCTTGTAAGCTACATCTTTTAAGATGTAGTGCCGCAATTAAATTCAACTTTGTCTGCGGCAGGAATTCCTGTGTCGTACTTAATTCCTTAATTTTCATCATTTCCGGGGGTAGAGAGCCACGGGAATAATTTTGAAAGAGATGGATCTTGTTACCTTATAACCGTTTTAGGGTTTCTCTGTAGTGCGGGGTTGTTGTAAAATAGAGGTATGGGATTTATGAGACGTACAGGTGAGGTTTTAAGGGAAAGCCGATGTCGATGGCTCAACCAATGAAGGGAATCGCGCCTAAACGCCTGGCTGTGTTAACCAGCGGCGGGGATGCGCCCGGTATGAATGCGGCGGTGCGCGCCGTAGTCCGTACGGGATTAGACCACGGCGCCGAAGTTTTTGCCATCTATGAAGGTTTCCAGGGGATGGTGGATGGCGGTGACCGCATTCGACCGATGACGTGGGATGCCGTCGGCGGCATATTGCACCGGGGTGGCACGATTATCGGTACCGCCCGGTGTGCGGCGTTTTTCACCAGGGAGGGGCGCTTGAAAGCGGCGCGGAACCTGTTGGAATTTGAGATAGATAGCCTGGTAATCATCGGTGGGGATGGCAGCCTGACGGGCGCCCATATCTTCCGCCAGGAGTGGCCGGAGCTGCTGGCCGAATTGGTGGAGAGCGGCCAGGCTAGCGCGGAAGTGGCTGGCCGGCACCCGGTTTTGACGATTGCGGGACTGGTAGGTTCGATTGACAACGATATGTTCGGTACTGATATGACCATCGGCGCGGACACCGCCCTGCACCGCATCACTGCCGCTATTGATGCGATCAGTAGTACCGCCGCCAGCCACCAAAGAGCCTTTGTCGTGGAAGTCATGGGACGCCATTGCGGGTACCTGGCGCTGATGGGCGCGCTGGCCTGCGGTGCGGATTGGGTTTTAATCCCAGAAAGTCCGCCGGATGTGGATAACTGGGAAGATGTGATGTGTCACCTGCTCAGCTCCGGTCGCAAGGCCGGCCGCCGCGATAGCATTGTGATTATCGCGGAAGGGGCGCGCGACCGGAACGGCAGCCCTATCAGCAGTACATATGTTAAGGATGTCTTGGAACAACGCCTGGGTGAAGATGTGCGGGTGACGATTCTGGGCCACGTGCAGCGCGGCGGCTCTCCCAGCGCTTTCGACCGGAACCTGGGGACCTTGATGGGGCATGCCGCTGTGGAGGAGATACTAGCGGCCGGGCAGGATGGCGGGGCTAGCCTGATAGGGATGCGCGGTAACCGCATCACCAAGTCGCCTTTAATGTTTTGTGTGGAACAGAGTCAGGCTGTCGCCAGGGCTATCACCGAAAAAGAGTATGATAAGGCCATGGAACTGCGCAGCAGCAGTTTCCGGGAAGCCTTCCGTACCCTGAAGACTCTGGTACAAGCTTTGCCACATGAGCCCGATGCCGGGCAACGACGCCTGCGCTTGGCGGTGCTAAACGCCGGAGGGCCGGCGCCGGGGATGAACACCGCCGCGCGCGTGGCAGTCAGGTTGGGGGTGGATACCGGCCATATCATGCTGGGGGTGCAACAAGGCTTTACCGGGTTGATCAAAGGGGATATGAGAGAATTGGGCTGGATGAGTGTGGCCGGCTGGGCCTCAGCCGGCGGCTCTGAACTGGGCACAAACCGTAAAGTGCCGGTCGGAAGTGATCTATATGCTATCTCCAAGAGCTTGGAAAACTGGCGCATCGATGGGCTATTGATCATCGGCGGATGGACCGGTTATGAGGCGGCCTACCGGTTGTGTACTGAACGCAATAATTTCCCTGCTTTTAATATCCCGATGCTGTGCCTGCCGGCCACGATCGATAATAATCTGCCCGGTTCGGAGCTGAGTATTGGGGCGGACACGGCCTTGAATAGCATTGCCGAAGCCGTGGATAAGATCAAGCAATCGGCGGTAGCCTCGCGGCGCTGTTTTGTGGTAGAAGTGATGGGGCGCCGCTGCGGTTACCTGGCTCTCATGAGCGGCCTGGCTACTGGCGCCGAGCGGGTATACCTGCACGAGGAAGGCGTCACCCTGGCGGACCTGCAAGCCGACTTAAATCATCTCATCGCGGGATTTTCGCGTGGTAAACGGGTAGGACTGATGATCCGAGATGAAGAGGCGAATCCGGTTTATTCAGCCAGTTTTATGCGGGATCTGTTCGAGGAAGAAGGGAAAGGGCTGTTTGACGTGCGGCAGGCTATCCTGGGGCACTTACAGCAGGGTGGCAACCCGACGCCCTTTGACCGTATTCAAGCGACGCGCCTGGCAGCCCGCTCTATTGAATGGCTGATTGCGGAAGCGGAGAAGCCGGCGCCGGCCGGCGCCTTTATCGGTTTACAAGACTTTGCTGGCGAATTCGGCCGGGCATAAGTGGTCATTCAGAGTTAATCTGGTATCATAGGGAGGACGACGGAGTTTTTCCCTGACAAATTTTACCCTGCGTGTTAAGTAGTTGATCACATAGGAGATCAGCATGTCTCTC
>SHYO01000183.1 GCA_009692745.1 Chloroflexota bacterium | reverse complement strand
GGGCAGGACATGTCGTATGGGAAGGCGTAAGCGGCCTGGCCGGGATTAAGGGCGGACAACCAGCACAAAGAAACAAAAGCCAGCACAACCTGAATCGTAGTGATTCGGCGGAACATGATGTATCTCCTTTAATTGGTGGAACTCAGGGTGGATTTTGGTGAATCTGCTGCGTCGAACTTATGATTCCAGTATACAAAGGGCAGCGTCCCCCTGTCATGATTCTGCTGGCGAATTCAAAACACCTGTTTTTGGAGCCGAAAATTTTCGAAAATCGGAGTGGAGAACGTCACTACTAAGCGTAACCTCCGGCGAAATCCGGTACCCTATCTACGGAAAACGGGATTCGCCAGCAAAGTCCTGTCATGGGAGCAGGGTCCCGTCTCACGCCTGATAAGTTGCCCGATTGGGCTGGGACAACTAGTCCTACTGCAAAGGACAACGGCTGTTGAGCGGGACAAAGGGCAGGCGCAGCGGCTCAAAGGCCCGTCCGCTAAGGCGAATGTCCCTCCCTAGGGAACTACAACAGCCTCGGAAGGGCATACGCCCTTCCGAGGCTGTGTGGTAAAAATGGGTACTAGGGTAACGGGCAGGTCTGGCCAAGACGCGATAGCTCGCGCATAAGGTCGGCGATGTCGATATGTCGATCGGGAACCAGATCGACTATGGGATCATAGATAGGTTGGCCCTCGGAGCTATTCCATTGGTTGGTGAGCTCTACCAGATCCTCCTGATCTACCTGACAGTTACTGTTAAAGTCGCCGCTCAGCGTGCAGGTAATGCGCCAATCGTGGTAGTTTTCATTGCGCCAATAACTGCTGTTCAGGATGATGGGATTTGCACCGTCCAAGTCCATCTCGAAAATCTCGGTGCCAGACGCTACGGGCGCTGATGAAAGCAATCTTGTGGGCATCCTGGCGCCAAAAAGGCACCAGGTCAACATATACAGAATTGCGCGTTAGCTGAGTCTCGCTGTAGGGTGTGGCACCGATGTCTACCTTGAAGATGTACCAGTCGTGAACCTCGTTGCCGTCGGCCGGGAAGGGCGGATAGGGCGTGATGCCCCGGTAACCGCTGAAGACCACGCTCCTGCCATCGGGTGAAAGGGAGGCGTCGGTGTCAAAGGAGTCGTCGTAGGTCACGCGGGTGATATTGTGCGGGGCTGCCGCATTCATGATATAGATCTGAACGGTATAGAAGGGTGTAGGGGCGCTCTGGTCAGAGCCGAAGATGATCTGCTTCTTATCCCAGGACCACTTGGGGTAATCGTTGTAGGGTAATTCCAGAACGGGGATTTGGACCTGCTGCTCGCCGGAACCGTCGGCGTTAGCGATGTAAATTTCGCTGCTATCGGTAGACCAGAGGGGGCGGGCGGAGAAGAGGAGTACTTGGGTTGGGGCCGGTCGGCAGGAGCCGCCGGACGGGAAGGCTAGGGCTGTCTTCCCCGCAGAGAGGGCAGATAACCAGTATAGGCAGGTTAAGTTATGGGATTGTTGGTTTCCTAACTGCTAAGACCCACTAGCTGAGCGCTCATCTGCCAGAGGCGAGCGGCAGCGGTTGCATCGTTGGAGGCGGGAGAGGAAGAAATGGCCCGCTCCTTATAGAAATACCTGCCGGTGACGCCTGCGACCTCCGCAGCGCTGGAGAGATAGATGGGGGTCCGGGCACCCTCAGCGGCGCTGATGCCGAAGCGAGTGATTAGCCACCATATAAATCTTACCAGCGGGCCGTTAGCCCCGGCCACATTGGTGGCGACTAAGCCCGGATGAAGGGCATTGACAGTGACCCTTGTGCCTTCCAGACGGTGCGCCAGCTCGTAAGTAAAGAGCAGGTTGGCCAGCTTCGATTGGCCATAAGCCTGGAAACCGGCATAATGCTGTGTGCCTTGCAGGTCATCAAAGTTCATTTTGGCCTGTTTGTGGGACCCTGAAGAGACGTTGACGATACGGGAGGGGGTGCTAACTTTGAGGGTGTCCAGCAGTAGATGCGTCAAAAGAAAAGGCGCCAGGTGATTGAGGGCGAAGGTCATCTCGATACCGTCAGAGGTAAGCTGGCGCTGCAAAAAGGTACCTCCGGCATTATTTACCAGCACATCTATGCGAGGATAGCGCTTTATAATATCATCGGCAAGGGCGCGGATTTGCCCTTGCACCGAGAGATCTGCCAGGAGGTATTCGATGGAAGGGTTGCCGGTCTCCTGGCGTATAGCCTCGACCGTAGCGACGCTTTTAGGTTGATTGCGTCCTATGACAACCACAGTAGCTCCCAACTTCGCCAGGCCGCGGGCCGTCTCCCGGCCGATTCTAGAGGTGGCCCCCGTAATGATACAGATTTTGCCGTGCATGTTGCCTTTCATAATTATTTCTCCAGAATTAGCAGAACGAACAGGTATGGAGGATAATGAAGGTCCTAATCCATCATACAGATCCCGTCGCTAGCTTAGTCCCATGCCGGCCTGCCTGGCTCTCACGATGGCCTGGGCCCGGTCAGCCACTTGCAATTTGCTGAAAATGTTGGAAACATGGTTACGGACGGTCTTGGAGCTGAGAAAGCATTTTTGCGCAATTTCGGTATTACTATATCCCTGGGCGATCAGCTCGAGGACCTGGCGTTCCCGGTCGGTCAATTCGGGGAAAATTTGCTTAACTTCAACTGGTGATGAGAAATGTAGATCCTGGAAGTATTTAATCAGGCGCCGGGCAATCCCGGGACTGAAGACTGCCTCGCCGGAGGCCACGGCGCGAATCGCGTTGAGCATCTCCTTCTGATCGGCGTGTTTCAGCATATAGCCTTTGGCCCCGGCGCGCATGGCGGCAAAGACGGAATCGTCATCTTCAAACATGGTGACCATGATGACGCCGATATGGGGGCTGGTGGAGAAAATCCGGCGGGTGGCCTCAATACCGTTGACGATCGGCATCTGGATATCCATCAGGATGATATCCGGCTGAAGGGCCTCGGCCTGCTCAATACCCTCCTGGCCGTTGGCAGCATCGCCGACCGCCACAATATCCGGTATGGAATTCAGGAGGGAGCGAAGTCCTTCTCGAAAAAGTTTATGGTCATCAACAATAAGCACACTTATAGGTTCCATAGGATCTCCTTATGTAGTCAACAGTTTTCAATCCGGCCCGTTTATTTGGTGATACTGATACTGGTGGATAGCGTAGTATACTATAGGATTGCACCCTCGATCAATGTTGCCTTTCAGTACTTATAAATACTCTGTTGAGTCCAGTTCAATGGCCTCAAGCCAATGGAGCCATACCTACTATGATTTACCAATATATTGCGGTGGATTTTGTCCCGCCGTCATGGGACATTTGTCCCGAGGTAGTCGGGACAAATGTCCCGAGTCGCGATACCTGGAATCAGGGTTTTCTACGGAGAAAACACATGAAGTCTACGTAGTTTTGTGCAAGGGAAAGTTGACGACGATATGCGTTTCTTTAGCTGGGATGGACGCGATTGAAAAACTGCCGCCCAATTCGGTAGCCCGCTCGCGCATGAAGCCCAGGCCCACGCCGGCGGGTATTTCTTGCGGCAAGCCCTGGCCATCATCCTGGATTTCCAACTGCAGCCCATCTGTCACGCTGAGCCGCACCTGGCAGCTCTGAGCCTGGGAATGGCGCACGACATTGGTCAAGGCTTCCTGGATGATGCGATAAGCGGCTACCTCGATCGCTGCAGAGAGAGCGGGCAGTTCCTCCTGGGTAGTTAGCCGGATGCGCACCGCGCTGGTGGTTTCCAGGCTGTTGACGAATTCCCGCACGGCGCCGGCCAAACCCAACTCATCCAGGGCGGGGGGGCGAAGCTCGTAGACCAGCCTTTGGATATCGGAGATGGCAACCCGCATCTCGACTTTCATATCCTGCAAGAGCAACCCGGCCTGTGGCAGGTCCTGCGGCAGCAAGTTGTGGGCGGTTTCCAGCTTGAGCACCAGACCGGCCAATGAGGGTCTCAGGCGGTCGTGGAGATCGCGGCGCAGGCGGAGCCGTTCTTCTTCGCGGGCCAGCACCAGTTGTGCGCGCGAGCGTTGCAGGTTATCGGTAAGGCGGATGGCATGCAAGGCGATGCCGGCCTGGTGGCCGAGGTCTTCCAGCAGGCGTTGGTCGGCTGGAGTGAAGGGTTCGCCGGGGGCGCGCGGCGCCAGGAGCATCTGTCCCTCGACTTCACCCTGGTAGCTGAGGGGCAGGACGACGGAAGCAGTGAGATTTTGGGCGGGGAGTCCAGGTTTATGGTAAGCTGCCTTGAGGGAGAATTCGCCGGCCTGTTTCAAGGCGATGGCCACATAGGGCAGCTTTAGGGCTTGAGCTACGGTTTCGGCAATCGTGGGCAAAACGGCGTTGTATTCAAGGGTGGATTCGAGGCGTTGGCCGAGACGGGAGAGCACGGTGTAGGGATCATCGCGCTCGCCGTATATGAGGTGGTTAGCGCTGCGCTGTAAGCGATCGCGCAAGGGTTGGAAGGCGACGGTGATAATGCCTGTCGCCAGCAAGGAGGCTGGCAGGTTGCCGGAAGTCTGGAACAGTATCCCCAAAGAGCTAACTACGACTACGTACAACCCGATTACCAGGATGGTGAGAGCGCCATAAACCAAAGAGCGGTTGATGAAGATGTCGATATCCCACAGGCGATAGCGCAGGATGGCTATGCCGAAAGAGAGAGGAAATAAACTCACCAGCAGGCTCACCACCGGCAGACCAAACAGCAGGAAGTAAATCCGCCCCAGGCCAGGCACATCCACCGGATTTCCGGTCGAACTTCCAATATAAAAAGTTATCAAAGCAAAAAGGACCGCCGTGACGATAGCTATGAATCCGGCGATGACCCACTTGGTCTGTTGGCGCTGTACCGGATTAGACACCCGTGTGAAGCGGTATATCTGGGCATAGCCACAGGAAGCTAATATTACTAATGTGGGCAAGATACCCAGACCAAGAGGGGCGGATTCAATGGCAACGTCGAGGAATTTCAGGCCAGGAACAATTTTGGGGAGCTGGAGAGCCAGGGCGAGCAGGGCTATCCAACGGGTCCATGAGGGTTGGAATTTTTCATCTGGAAAGGTGAAAAATAACACCATCAACAGCATACCACTGAAAATATCCATAAATACCAGTAGATGGACCAGCGAGGGAGAAAAAGATGCTATCGTCTTGATGGTGCCGCCGGACGCGCTGCCAAAGAGCACCATATCCACGGAAACCAATAGGGCGGCGAGGTTGTCGAATTTATACCGAAAGATCAATATAGCCATCAAAAAATAACTCAGCGTTAAAATAGTCTCCGCGACCACATTAAATGCCGCAAAAAGGTCGATAGACAGGCCCATGTTGTGTAGAATCTGAACTTCTACGGGAGCGACGCCGCACGTAGCATCGAGGCAAACGCGGTGCCGGTAATCGGATAGTTCCCCAAGAGCTAGCAGGAAAAGTGCAATGGAGAAAAAGGTGAAGGTAATCCAGACTATGCGCAGAAGCAAGCGCCAACGTCCTTGAAAGATACGAGGAGATCGTGGTTGTGGCTCAGAGAGCACCGCAGATCCATATGCTGGCACTTCCATGTTCATAAGGCCACTCCTCTAGTTCATCCCTATGCCGGTATGCGAGGCACTGATGATGGCCTGAGTTCGATCGGCCACCTGCAATTTGCTGAATATGTTGGAAACATGGTTACGGACGGTCTTGGAGCTGAGAAGGCATTTTTGCGCAATTTCGGTATTGCTATATCCCTGGGTAATCAGCTCGAGGACCTGCCGCTCCCGCTCGGTCAATTCGGGATAAATCTGCTTGGCCCCTCCCCCCGGTGAGAAATTGAGGGCCTGGAAATAGTTAATCAGGCGCCGGGCAATCCCGGGGCTGAAGACTGCTTGGCCGGAGGCCACGGCGCGAATCGCGTTGAGTATCTCGTTCTGATCGGCGTGTTTCAGCATATAGCCTTTGGCCCCGGCGCGTATGGCGGCAAAGACGGAATCGTCATCTTCAAACATAGTGACCATGATGACACCGATATGGGGGCTGGTGGAGAAAATCCGGCGGGTGGCCTCAATGCCGTTGATGAGCGGCATCTGGATATCCATCAGGATGATATCCGGCTGAAAAGTATCCGCCTGCTCGATGGCATCCTGGCCGTTAGCAGCTTCGCCAACCGCCACGGTTTCCGGCAAGGAGTCGAGCAAAGAGCGAAGTCCTTCTCGAAAAAGCGTATGGTCATCAACAATAAGCACACTTATAGGTTCCACTTGATCTCCTTTGAGACATACCAGATAAACTTCGTACTTATCTTACGGTAAAAGTCGCTTTTCTGCTAATATGATTAGCCTGCTTGAGCCTAGTTGAAATGGCTTAAGATCTATAGATCCATAACTACTGCGAATAGTCAGCCCGGCTTGCTCCAGCAGACCACACAGCTCCCGGAACATGTAGATGGGATGGATCGAGATCTGGGTTTGGACAATGCTATGTTGCAGGCACAAGGTTTTGATGGTGATCTCTCCCCGAGTAGGATCGTAATCGGTTTCAAACAGTAGCGGGATATCTTCAATATTTAACGCTTTTTGCCTCTCATATTTCGGGAGGAGAATCTCAGCAACCTGGCTGGTTTCCAGGAGAAATTTCCCAGCCGGTTTTAATGCCCGGGCCACGAAATTGAAAATTTCTGTATAGCCGGGCGCAGAGGAATGGCGGCTGGGGTTGAAATTGAAACAATAGGCCCCATCGAATCTGCCTGGCCAGGATGTTTCCCGGATGGAGCTGGCGCAGTGCCACGAAATATTCAGATCTTCTCTGAGGGGGGTAGGACGAGACATCCGCTCATGCTGCTGCGCTGTGTCCACCCCGGTCATGGCATACCCTCTGGTCGCAAAAGCGACGGTTCTTTGTCCATCGCGACAGGATACGTCGAGAATTTCGGATCCGCCGGGCAAATTTAGAGCTTGCTCGATACAATTCACCTCGACCATAGTAGGATCGATAAATCCATTCTCACGGTCGAGTTTGGGAAGAAAACCCGATACAAGAGTTCGCCACTTGCTGGATAGATTCAATATCATGTATTTTAAACCTCGCTAAGAATATTATCGACGTTCATGCCTCTAATTACCCTGATTTTACGGCATTTTTTGTCCCGCTGTCATGGGACTGGTGTCCCGAGTGTCTCGGGATATTTGTCCCAAGCCGCGGCAACGATAATCCCCTAGGAGCGGCGCCCAGCTAAACTGGGCACCGCTCCTAGGGGATTTACCGGATTTAATACTTAACTTGCGGGTAGAAAACCAGTAGTTGTGCGGCTAAAGAAGGTCAATGTGGAGATGAATGAGAGGTCTATGCGGTGTTCTGCAGAGGAAAAGTGACGATGATATGCGTCCCCTTCGCCGGGATGGATGTTATGGAAAAACTGCCGCCCAATTCGGTGGCCCGCTCACGCATGGAGCCCACGCCCACGCCGGCGGATATTTTTTGAGGTAAGCCCTGGCCATCATCCTCGATTTCCAAGTGCAGCCTATCCGCCACGCTGAGCCGCACCTGGCAGGTTTGAGCCTGGGAATGGCGGATCACATTGGTCAAAGCTTCCAGGATGATGCGATAAGCGGCTACCTCGATAGCCGCAGGAAGATGGGGCAGTTGCTCCGGGGTGGTTAGCTGGATGCGCACCGCGCTGGCGGTTTGCAGGCTGTTGACGAATTCCCGCACGGCTCCGGCCAACCCCAACTCATCCAGGGCGGGGGGGCGAAGCTCGTAGACCAGCCTTTGGATATCGGAGATGGCATACTGCATCTGGATTTTCATATCCCGCAAGAGCAACCCGGCCTGTGGCACATCACGCTGCAACAGGTTGTGGGCGGTTTCCAGCTTGAGCACCAGACTGGCTAATGAGGGTCCCAAACCGTCATGGAGATCGCGGCGCAGACGGCGCCGTTCTTCTTCGCGGGCCAGCACCAGTTTTTCGCGCGAGCGCTGCAGGTCATCGGTGAGACGGATGGCATGCAAGGCGATACCGGCCTGGTGGCCGAGGTCTTCCAGCAGGCGCTGGTCGGCTGGGGTGAAGGGCTCGCCGGGGGCGCGCGGCGCCAGGAGCATCTGTCCCTCGACTTCACCCTGGTAGCTGAGGGGCAGGACGACGGAAGCAGTGAGATTTTGGGCGGGGAGTCCATGTTTATGGTAAGCTGCCTTGAGGGAGAATTCATCGCCCTGTCTCAAGGTGATGGCCACATAGGGCAGCTTAAGGGCTTGAGCTACGGTTTCGGCAATCGTGGGCAAAACGGCGTTGTATTTGAGGGTGGATTCAAGGCGTTGGCCGAGGCGCGAGAGCACGGTGTAAGGATCATCGCGCTCGCCGTACATGAGGTGGTTTATGCTGCGCTGCAAGCGATCGCGCAAGGGTTGGAAGGCGACGGCGATTGTGCCTGTCGCCAGCAAGGAGATCGGCAGGTTGCCGGTGGTCTGGAATAATATCCCCAGAGAGCTAACTACGACTACGTACAACCCGATTACCAGGAGGGTAAGAGCGCCATAAACCAAAGAGCGGTTGATGAAGATGTCTATGTCCCACAGGCGATAGCGCAGGATGGCTATACCGAGAGATAAGGGAAAAAAAGCTATTAGCAAGCCTAGAAGTGGTAGACCAAATAGAAAGTAGTAAATCCTTCCCTGGCCCGGTACAATGATGGGACTCCCAGCGTTAATAGAGATAATTATTATGATCACATAAAGGAGGACTTCAACTACCACTGCCATGAAACCGGCTATGACCCACTTGATCTGCTGTCGCTGCACCGGATTTGATATGCGGCGAAAACGGTAAATCTGGGCATAGCCACAAGAGCCTACTAATGCCACCATAACCAGGGGGCCTAATGGCATGATATTTGTGATGTCAAGAGATTGAAGGCTGGGGACGATTCTGGGGACCTGGAGCGCCAGGGCGAAGAGCGCCATCCAACGGGTCCAGGAGGGCACGAACTTGCCGTTAGGGAAGATAAAAAAGAGCACGATGAGGAAAATGCCGCTGAAAATGTCCATATAGAAAAGCACGTGTACCGGCGAGGTGGACACAGCCGCGACACCTTTTACCAGGGCGCCGGAAGAGGCTCCGAATAGCACCAGGTCCACAGAGACGAGCAAGGCGGCGAAGTCGTCAAATTTGCGCCAGAAGATTAAGAGTGCTATGGAGAAGAAAATCAGGGGGTAAAAGATCTCCCGCGCCAGTTGCAGCCAGACAAAGAGATCTATGGATA
>SHYO01000182.1 GCA_009692745.1 Chloroflexota bacterium | reverse complement strand
CTGCTGTTGGCCGAAATTGTGGCTACCCGCGGCGCACCGCTCCACGTGATCATCGAAGAGCTGCTGGCGGAGGTTGGGCAATTCCATTATGATCGGCGGGATGTGAAAACTAAACCCTTCAACAAACGGGAGTTGGTCAGGCAATTGGTGCAGGATGCGCCTGCCACTTTGGCCGGATTGCCCATTATCCAGGTGAAGCAAGATGACGGTGTGAAATTCCTGCTGGCAAATGATAACTGGTTGCTAATCCGGCCTTCAGGCACCGAACCTGTGTTGCGCATCTACGCCGAAGCCCGCACCCCCGCTTTGGTAGATAGCCTGCTACAAGCCGGTGCAACCCTGGCAAAAGTGTAGAGAACAACCTACTACATTGTACTTTAGTACAATACCCAAAAGCGTACTCTCGTACCTGTTTAGATCTTTTATTTCTGGTATACTTAGCTATGAGAGTAAGTTGATTGCCAGGCACTGACCAGCCTTAGCAAAACATTATCAAATCGAAAGAATCTTACCAAGGAAAGGGGATTTCAACTATGAAGAAGATTGCATTTTTGGCCCTGGTAGCGATATTGGCCCTGGCCGTAAGCGCCTGCTCTGTGGGCGGGACGACCTCAAATTTGGCCGGCGCCGGAGCTGATGTAAGCGTTTATCAGGGTCCTAACACCAACTCGTTGGATAATTTGATCTATGTTATTGGCGGTACCAACGTATATGCCGGTAAGGATGCCAGCAAGCCGGACAAGATTGTCCTTTCTAAAGAAGGCGACACTATCTTCAATAGCGCCACCCACACCAATGAGCATCGCCTTTACAAGGTGATTGACAATCACATCGTACCGGCCAACAGCGCCAGCATTGCTGATTCCATCTATACCATCGACGGCGACAATTTCTTCAGTGGCCCGTCGTCTGCCGATAACAGCAAGCGCATCTTCACCCGCCGTGATGACAAGATCTACAAGGGCACCAGCAGCCAACTCAGTGATGTGGTTCTCAGCTTCTCCGGCGACTATGGCAAGCTGCAGAATTTCCTCCCCATCATCGCCGACAAGCGGCCGTAATCAGAAGTTCGGATTAGCCCTTCAGGCTAAAGGGCTCAGTAAGGCAACAGACAAAATAAGGTAGTATCCCAGCGGAATCCTGGTCAGGCTGGTGTGAGAAGGGGCTCCGGAAGAATTCTTCCGGAGCCCCTTCTTTAATATTTCTGGGGACAAATTTGCAGTGAACTATGGCGGAGGAGGATTTTATCCTGGCTGCTACTGATCTGAGATAGAGCCTGCCTTGGGATATTACATCGCGGCAGGTCGGATTTGTTCCTGGTCCTCAATGCGGGTATAGATATCAATAAGCTGTTCCTGGCTATTGATCCATGGCTCGCCTGGCGCCGGCTGCAGGCGCACATAGGAGCCATCGGTTTGTAGCAACCGCGCTTTTACAGTATCTCTCAATTCCAGGTCCAACACATTCCGCTTGATGTTGATCTTCAATTGGGGATTGTCAATCGGAAATATCACCTCGACCCGCCGGTCCAAATTCCGTTGCATTAAGTCAGCGCTCCCCAAATAGATATGCTCGGCTCCGCCGTGGTAAAAATAATAGATGCGTGAATGCTCCAGGAAGCGACCGACGATACTGATCACCCGCACATTCTCACTTACCCCCGGCACACCCGGTCGCAAAGCGCAGATGCCGCGCACCAGCAGATCGACTTTGACGCCGGCACGGGATGCCTGGTAGATCTTCTGGATTAGCTGGGGATCCACCAGGGAGTTCACTTTAATGATCACGTGGCCATTTCCCTGGCTCTGGTGGAATTTGATCTCCATGTCGATCAGGGCTATCAGCTTGGCCCGTAGATTGACCGGCGCTACTAATAGTTTCTTATACTCCTGCTGGTTCGAATAACCGGTAAGCGCGTTAAAGAGATCGGTGACATCGTCCGCCATTTCCCGATCCGTCGTTAAAAGTCCCAGATCTGTATACAGGCGGGAACTCAGCACATTATAATTCCCCGTCCCCAGGTGGATGTACCGCCGGATACCTCCTGCCTCCCGGCGTACAACCAACGCCAGCTTGGCATGCACCTTCAAATACATCAAGCCGTAGGTTACATGCACACCCGCCCGCTCTAACGCCCTGGCCCACTCGATATTATTCTCCTCGTCGAACCTGGCCTTTAATTCCACCACGACGGCTACTTGCTTGCCGTTTTCCGCCGCCCGGATGAGGGCGGCAACAATCGGCGAATTTGTACCTACCCGGTAAAGTGTCTGCTTAATCGCTAAAACATGAGGGTCACGCGCAGCTTGCTTGATCAGCTCCAGCACCGGTGAAAAGGATTCATAGGGGTGGTGCAGCAAGATATCCTCGCGTTGGATCACACTAAATAAATCTTCCCCCTCCAATACCCGCGGTATATGCGGCCGCAACACCGGATCCTTTAACGCCGGTAAATCCAGGTGGTGCAGCCCCATCAAATCACTTAACCCCAGAGGGGCATCCGCCAGGTATACCTCGCTCGGCGAAATCTTCAAATTATTCACCAGGATGGTGCGAATGCGCTCCGGCAAGTTGGTATGCGCCTCCAGGCGTACCACGGAACCGAAACGGCGACGGCGCAACCCTTCTTCCAGGGTACGCAGCAAATCCGCAGCTTCATCCTGCTCGATTTCGATATCGGTATTGCGGGTCACGCGGAAGGGATAGCAGGCCTTGACACTCATACCCGGGAAGAGGCGCTGGCAATTGGCTGAGATCAAATCCTCAATCCACACGAAGCGGAAGGGGGGCAAAGCCACCTCCCCGGAAATAGGGGGCGCCGGTACCAGGCGGGGATGGACCACCGGCACTTTCACCCGGGCGAAACGTTCGCCATTCTTAGGATCATCAATCACCACAGCCAGGCTCAAGCTCAGATTTGATATATGGGGAAAGGGATGGCTGGGATCGAAAGCCAGCGGCGTGAGAGTGGGGAAAATCTCTTCATTGAAGAATGCATTCAGATGCTCTTGCTCTTCCGGCGATAAACTCTTATAACTCCACAGTTCAATCTGATGGCGCTCCAGCTCAGGCCGCAATACCTCGTGCCACAACAGGTTTTGCTCCTGCAACAACGGTCCAAGGCACTTATATATCTCGGACAATTGCTCTCCAGGCGTCAGGCCGTCGGGCGACCGGTCGATGACAGCCTCATTTACCTGCTGCCTTAGACCCGATACCCGGATCATGAAGAACTCATCCAGATTTGAATTGAAAATAGCCAGAAATTTAACCCGTTCCAACAACGGGTTTGCGGGGTCTTTGGCTTCTTCCAGGACACGCCGGTTAAACTCAATCCAGCTCAACTCGCGATTGATAAACAGAGAAGGCTTATCCAGATCCGCTGCCTCCGCTGGTTGCTGGCGTGCCAGAGGGCTCATCTTTTTCCGCCTGGTGGAATTAGAAGGTATTAGCGATCCAGTAAGATCCGGGTGCAAGTCCATAGTCTAGTCCCCATTCTAACTTTTGTCGGCGGCTCTGAAACTGGAAACTGTACTAATCCTTGTTTGATGCAAAGCATATCATGAAATTAACAGATGGTCAATGTTACGCTGTATAAACACGTGCTTTCATTATTCTTGTGTAAATCCTTCTCTATGACTATGATCGTTATATTTGTGTGAGGAGCGCGGCCAGTACACTCTGGCGATCCACCATACCTACCAACCGGTTGTCTTCATCCACTACCGGCAGCCTCTTCACCTTTTTGTTTGTCATCAGTTGCACAACAGCAATGAGACTACTTTTGGCAGATATCGTGTAGACATCAGGGCAGCATTGGTTACAATGCCCATCACCCTGCGCTCCCCGGTCAATGACTACCACGCGTCGCATCGGCGAGGCCAGCAACGCATTGAGGATGGTCTCCAGGTCTGCATCCGGCGCTGCAGTGGGAACATCGGTAACCATGATGGATTGCACTTCCTGTCCACTGGCAATGGCAGGTGGGATAGCAGGCTCCTCTCTTGCCGGAACCGGTATGGAGGCAATCGACTCCAGGACGTCTAAACGGCTCACAATTCCTACCAGTCGACGCTCACTGTCTACGACCGGCAGACGTTTCAGTTGCTGCTGCACCATCATGGCTGCCGCTTCGGCTACCGAGGCAGCCTGTCCTATGGTTACCACCGGCCGGCTCATGATCTCCGCTGCGGTTAGAGGATTATTGGCCAGCGCTGCTCGTTGTGCCGCTTCCTCTGTGGGCGGTAGCGTCGCCTGCAAGCTCAAGCGCAGCGCCAATCCACCACTAATCAGCAGATCCCCGCCGGTAATAACACCCAAGACCAGACGCTTATCATCCACTACCGGCACGGCTTTCACGCCCCGCCGGATGAGAAGATCAACAATATCCCGCAGTGGTGTCTGGAGAGAGACGGTAGCTACGTCCTTTGCCATAATACTAGAGACGGATTTATCTACCGGCAACCTGGGCATGTAGCGGTGTCTGTAGTTCAAAACTGTGGTCTCTTCGCAGGTAATCAATCCTTCTGCTATCATTTCAAGCAGGGTAGGCATGACCCTATCTAATACCGCCGCCTGCTCGACGATTTCGATGCGCAGCGGTAAATCCTCTGACAGCCGCTCGATGGTGGCGGTATGAATACGGCTGTGAGCGCCATAGCCAGCCACGCCACGCAGCACGGTAGCGCCGGCCACGCCTTCCCGGCGTAAATATTCGAGAATAGAGAGAAAAAGTGGTTTACCATGCCATTGATCGCTTTCACTTATATAAATAGTCACACGCTGGGCAATACCAATTAGCCGGGACATAGATAACTCCCAAGAAATTATTCACGTTTCTAAACGCGGTGCGTGAGGGGCTGCACCCACTATCTTATAATAACCGGGCCAGAAAAACACCGATAAGCACACAAACCATACCTAGAGCTATACTACTTGCTAAGTTGAGAACGGCCCCTAATTGACCACCTTGCTCAAATAATTGCAGGCTTTCATACATGAACGTTGAAAATGTAGTGTATCCCCCACAAAAGCCCGTCGCAAAGAATAACCGGATATTGACGGGAATCAAAAGTCGTTCGGTTGCAACAGTCAGGAAAAAGCCCAGCAGCAAGCTACCCGTTAGGTTAATTATCAGTGTGCCATAAGGGAATTGGCTGCCCCAGCGTTCTGCCGCCCAACCCGATAACAGATACCGGGCATTCGATCCGAGAAATCCACCCAGACCTATCCAAAATAACCGCTCTATCATCATATCTGGTATTAATTCCCTTCTCGCTCAATGCGGGCGGTTTGATCATTCCCAATAATCAAATATTACCGCCCCATTCTATGCTTTACATGCCGTCCTCTACCGGCCGGTACCCTAAATCACGCTCGCCATCCGACAGATCCCAAACGCTTTGCTTATGGGCCGATATACAGTAATATATCCCGAAACGGAGATCCGGCACGTCGATACAGCGGCGGATCATCTGTTCCAGGTCATCATGCCGCAGCTCCCTGGGATAGCGCGCCCCTTCAACCTTACCTACGTGGCAAAAGCGCAAGCAGAGCACCGACAGGCCATATTTGTCGGCATAAAAGCGCCCCAGCGCCTCGCCGAAAGCCTTACTGGCGCCGTATTCTCCGGCCGGACGCAAAAGCGAGCGGGGACTGATGGGCTGAAAATCAGGGGGACGCGCTCCACCGGCAATCACGGAGGCATACGGCTCCTCATCGTACACATAGGTGACGAGATAGGTACTGGCAAAGATCACCCGGCTGACACCTTGCAGCCGCGCAGCTTCAAAAGTATGGCGCACCCCGACGATATTGCTTTCCAAAATGACCTCCCAGGGGCCGCTGCCGGCATTTCCCGCCAGGTGGATTACCACATCCACCCCTGCCAGGTGGGGTAGGAGATCCGGGAAATCGGCGATATTGGCGATATCTGTCACGCCGGGTCCGGCGAACCGGTCCAGTCCCTTCAGGTTATACGACCCGGCCAGGCGTGATAAGAGAATCTGGCCAATGGTCCCGGCGGCGCCGGTAATCAGCACTGTTTTCAAATTTAACCCTCTGTTTGCAAGATAGATCGTATAAGGATAACGTTAGGATACTGCCATAATTCAAGGGGAAACGCAAAACCCACCAGGCTAATAGTCTGTCAACCATACAATCAAGGAGAATGCTATGCCATCTCAAGAACTCTGTAGTTTAACCCTGGCCGAAGTAGCCCCTTTGTTACAACAGAGCAAAATCTCTCCGGTGGAATTGACCCAAGCCTACCTAGACCAAATCGCCGCTCTCAACCCCACCCTCAACGCCTTCCTCACCATAACTGGCGCAGAGGCGCTGGCAGCCGCCCGGCAAGCCGAAATGGAAATCAGCGCTGGGCAATACCGGGGTCCACTGCATGGCGTACCTATCGCCCTCAAAGATCTCTTTGATACCGCCGGGGTACCCACCACCGGCGGCACGCGCATTATGCAGGAGCGCATCCCGGCTGAGGATGCCACTACCGTAAAAAAGATGCGCAATGCCGGTGGTATCATTCTAGGCAAGCTTAACCTACATGAATGCGCCTATGGTATCACCACGGTCAACCCCCATTTCGGCGCCTGCCACAACCCTTGGGACACACAGCGCATCTGCGGCGGCTCCAGCGGTGGCTCCGGCGCAGCATTGGCGGCGGAGATGTGCCTGTTGGCCACCGGCACCGATACCGGCGGCTCTATCCGCATTCCCGCCGCCTTATGCGGCACTGTCGGCATCAAACCAACCTATGGACGGGTCAGCGCTGCAGGAGTATTACCGCTCTGTTACTCCCTGGACCATCCCGGCCCCATGGCGCGGCGCGTCTGGGATACGGCGGCTTTTTTAGGGGTCATGGCAGGATATGATCCGGCCGATCCGGCCACTTTGGCTGCGCCGGTGCCCAATTACCTGGAGCAAATTGAGGGAGGTATAGCCGGCCTAAAAATCGGTTTCGACGATGCATACGCCCGCAGCGGTACTAATGAGGAGGTCTACCGGGCCTTCCTGGCAGCTCTCGAAGTGTTGCGAGGATTAGGAGTTGAAATCGTACCCGTCTCCAACCCCTGGATGGAAGAGGGGGCTGAAGCTGCCATGACATTACTCTCCGCCGATGCCACCCTACCCCACAGAGAGACCATGGTCTCCCGGCGCGCCGATTATGGCATCGACGTGATTACGCGCCTGGAAAACGGCCTAAAGATCCCTCCGGTAGAGTTAGCTCAGGCACTACGCACACGCCAATGGACCCAACGCCACTTTGCCGAGCTTTTCGCGCAGATCGATCTTTGGGTGACCCCCATGTCTGGGATTACTGCCCCGCCCATTGACCAGGTAGTTGCCGAAGTTAAGGCTACGGGTTTGTATTACGCCCCTGCGTTAACCCTCTTCACCCGGTTATATAACCTGGCCGGCGTGCCGGCCCTGGCGCTGCCTTGCGGCTTCGACAGTCAAAATTTACCCGTGGGCTTACAAATTGTGGGACCGTGGTTGGAGGAGAGTTTAGTGCTGCGCGCCGGTTATGCCTACGAACAGGCCACTGCCTGGCACAAACGCAGGCCTCCGTTGCTGGCCGGCGCCTGATCACGCAGCCGATACAGATGAATTAGCTACAGCCGGATCAGAAGGGCAATCACGCCGGTGACCAGCGTGGAGAAAACAGTCGTGGCAAAATACTCGACGATGGGCGCTGCCGGCGATTTCACCAACCGCCCCCTGAGAAGTGTGGTAAAGAGCCTTACAGAGCCCAAAGCGATACCCAGAACTAAAATTAGAGACACGAAATGTGGGACTTCCATCGGGGAGAGAATCATAAACTACTCCTGGATCAAAGTTAGAGTTTGTTAGCGTTCCCTATGGCCCGGAAGAGATGCAATATTTTCTTGCAGGTATCCATCCTGATCAGAGACGCCGATCCTTTTGTACCGTGATCTAACTTATTGTACCCGATATGGAAGCAGTTGACAAGCAGTGAAATACCCTGATTTTAACCTAAAATCGGTATAAATTCATTAGATCCCGAATTTATACCCTATAAAGTCGAAGAAAAATTACTTGAAATTGCGTGAAAGTTAAGGTTTGGTAAAGATATCCGACCTTTTTGGGCCTGGACAGTTTTCAGGAGGAGGTTTCGCTGGGAAAAGGCTTCCAATCAAGCAGTGGGGTGTTAGCATCGCCCTACAGGAAAGCATTAATCTTCGGGGGTCGACGCCAGAAAATCCAGGTCTTCTTTCGATAGGGCAGCATTTGCCAGCAAATCAGGCCGGCGGCGCCTCGTACGCAGCAGGGATTGGCGGCGCCGCCACCGGTCTACTTCGGCATGATTTCCGGACATTAGCATATCAGGAACCCGCCAGCCTCTAAACTCCACCGGCCGGGTGAATTGGGGGTATTCCAGCAGGTTCCCGGCGAAGGAATCATCCAGGGGCGCGCTCTCTTCCCCCAGCACCCCCGGGATTAAGCGGGAAACCGCATCAATGATCATCATCGCCGGCAACTCTCCGCCGGTCACGACGAAATCACCAATAGAAATCTCATCCGTCGCCAGATGCTCCCGCACCCGTTCATCCACCCCTTCATAGCGACCGCATATCAACACCAACCGCTCGTACCCCGCCAGCTCCCAGGCCAGGCGCTGGTCAAAAGTCCGTCCTTGGGGTGAAAGCAATATGATGGGCGGCAACAACTGCGGCAGCAGATGCGCTTCACCGGTTTCATTCAACCCAAGCACCGCTTCTACCCCGCGAAAGATCGGCTCAGGTTTCATCACCATGCCCCCTCCCCCGCCATAGGTATAATCGTCGGTGATCTGATGTTTATCTGTGGCGTAATCCCGGATGTTGTGGAGTTGGATCGAAATATGCCCCGCCACCACGGCCCGCTTGATAATACTTTCGCTCAGCGGACCCTGGAACATCCCGGGGAAGAGTGTAAAGACATCAAAGCGCAGCGCCATTGATCATTTCTCGCTGTGGCTGCGGAAAGTAAGCTCAATCGGGGTACCTTCCAAATCGAACCGCTGCCGTATTTGATTTTCAATGAACCGCTTATAACTGAAATGAACCCCTTCCGCATCATTTACAAAGAACACAAAATGGGGCGGTTCAATCCCAGGCTGGCTGGCATAATAGATCTTCAGCTTTTTCCCCCGGTGGGTCGGTGGATTATGCATCACCACAATATCTTGCACTAGTTCATTTAGCTGCGAGGTATTAACCCGTCGCCGGCGCGCCTCCAGCACTTTAAACGCTTCGGGCAGCACTTTATCCACCCGCCGGCGGGTCAAAGCCGAGATAAATAGCACGGGGGCCCAGGGAATAAAATCCAAACGACGCCGGATCTCCTCCGTGTAAGCCTGGGTAGTATAGGTGTCCTTTTCCACGGCATCCCATTTGTTCACCACAATGATGAT
>SHYO01000181.1 GCA_009692745.1 Chloroflexota bacterium | reverse complement strand
TTGACGGCCCGCCAGCCATGGCGTCTTGAGCCGCGCGCGGTGCGCCAGCGCCCGAGACCCTACCCGCCGTTGAAAGGATCGCGCCAGGCTGCCCGGCAGGCTCTCCTCAAACAACTAATGGAACCTACCAAATCTTAGTGCCATTAGGCGTCCCGCCCGCAAACTCCGTGCATCAAAATAGGTGGTGTGGTGATCTAATGCGGATACACTTTGTTGGTATAGGCGGCATCGGCATGAGCGCCCTGGCCCATTGGTTCTTAGATAGTGGCAGCCAGGTCAGCGGTTCCGACCTGCAATCCGGCAGCCAGGTGCTGCGCGACCTGGCGCAGCGCGGCGCCGTGCTGTATACCGGCCATGATCCTGCTCAAGTAGCAGGCGCCGATATGGTCGTGGTCACCTCCGCCGCCCAGGCCGGCAATCCTGAGATCGTCGCCGCCCGCGAGCGCCATCTGCCGGTGCTCAAGGCCTCGCAGATGCTGGGGCAGATGATGCGCGGCAGCATCGGCGACAGTACACGTCCCAGCCTGAGTGGTATCGGTGTGGCGGGCACGCATGGCAAAACCACTACCACCGGCCTGATCAGCACCATCCTGGTGGCAGCCGGGGTGGATCCCCACTATATCATCGGCGCTGAAGTGCCAGACCTGGGCTTCCACGGCCACCGCGGCGCCGGTCCCTGGTTCGTGGCCGAAGCCGATGAATTCGACCGCCGTTTCCTGGACCTGCCGCTGCGCCTGGCCGTGGTTACCAACATTGAGCCGGACCACCTGGATACCTACGGCGACTTTGCCGGGCTGCTGAGCGCCTTCCGCCAATTCCTGCGCCAGGTGCCTGCCGAAGGCTTCATCGTTGCCTGCGCCGATAGCCCCACCGTCCGGCAGCTCATCGCAGACTTGGGCGTATCCTCGCCCGATGGCCCACAGGCGTATCCTCGCCCGGGGCCGCAGGTTGTTAGCTACGGGCTGCAAGCGGGCGCCGAGTGGACTGCCCAGCATATTGAGGTTAACAATGCCGGCGGCATGGATTTCACTGCCGTGCAAAAAAGAGCAGCAAATGCACAAGAACTGGGGCGCATGCGCCTGTTGATCCCTGGAGCACACAACGTCTGCAACGCCCTGGCTGCCATTGCCACGGCGCGCCTGCTCAATGTGCCGCCGGCGGATATTGCCCGCGGCTTAGCCCAATACCACGGCGCCGCCCGCCGCTTCCAGGTTTTGGGCCAAAGGGACAGCATCATCATCGTCGATGACTATGCCCACCATCCTTCCGAGATTCGCGCCACCCTGGCGGCGGCCCGGCTGCGCTATCCGCAGGCCGCCTTACGGGTATGTTTCCAACCCCATACCTACACCCGCACCCGGCTGCTATTCCAGGATTTCCTGACCTGCTTCGCCGATGCGGATCAACTGGTGATACTGCCCATCTACGCCGCGCGGGAGCAGGACACCCTGGGTATGGATGCGCGGGACCTGGCGGCGCAGATAGACCATCCGGATTGCAGCTTTGCCCCCGACTTCGCCACGGCCGCCGGCCGGCTTTGGCATCACGCCCAAGCCGGAGATGTGATTCTGACTCTGGGCGCCGGAGATGTATGGCAAGTAGGGGCTTTGTTAAAAAATTAGAACGTTTTCATATTATTTATATTGAGATGTAGTTATTTAAAGTGAGGATTATAACCTTGTTAACTATGACGCACACCCAATATGATAAACTATTCGAGATCGTAGCCGGACATGGCCTGACGGACCAGGCTACTATCGATGAACCCATGTCGCGCCACACCTCCTTCCGCATTGGTGGACCGGCGGATATCTTAGTTCGCCCCACCCGCATCTCCGACGTGCTGGTTTGGATCGGCGCTGCCCGCAGCGCCGCAGTGCCCACGATAATCCTGGGCCACGGCACCAACCTGCTGGTAGCGGATGCCGGTGTGCGCGGTCTGGTCATCGAGCTTAAATGCCAGCAATACGAGCTGCGCGAAAGCCCTGACGGGCAGAACGCTATTCTGACCGCCGAGGCCGGCGCCTCCCTGCCCGGCGTTGCCCAAACCGTCAGCCGCCAGGGCTGGGCCGGCCTGGAATGGGCCATCGGCATTCCCAGCGCCATCGGCAGCGCCGTGGTCAACAATGCCGGCGCCCACCGTGGTGAAATCTCCCAGGTACTGCTGGCCACGACGGTCTTAACCGAAGCCGGCGTGGTTGAAACCTGGCCGGTCGAAAAGCTGGCCTACCGATACCGCGGCTCGATCCTCAAAGGTAGCCACAGTCGCACGGTCGTGCTTTCGGCTGAATTCGGGCTGCAGCGCGCCTCCCCCGCCGAACTGCTGGAGCGCATGCGCCGCTACACCGAACATCGCCGCCAGACCCAACCGACCGAACCCAGTGTGGGCTCCATCTTCCGCAATCCCACCGGAGATTTCGCCGGCCGCCTCATTGAGCGCGCCAATCTCAAGGGGTTGCGCAGCGGCGGCGCCCGTATCTCCCCGCTCCACGCCAACTGGATCATCAATACCGGCAACGCCAGCGCCGCCGATATCGTGAGCCTGATCCAAACAGCGCAACAGCGGGTGAGAGAGCTCTTCGGCGTTGAGTTGGTCCTGGAAATAGAATTGGTAGGGGAGTGGTAGGCATGAAGACCAAACGACGCTCGTGGTGGAAGTGGCCCAAACGGCGGCGCCGTCGCCAGGTCAGCCAGCCGTCCCGCCGCGCCCGTCCCTTGCACGCTGCCATGCCGCTGAACATGCGTCTCTCCTTGAAGAACGCCGGCGCCTGGTGGGTGACCAGCCGGACCCGCCTCGCCAGTCTGAGCAGTGCGATCTTGCTGGCGGTGGTCTGTTTTCAATTTGGTATTTCCGACAACTACTATGTCTACCGGGCAAGTGTCGCCATCCAGGGTAACCAGTTGAATTCTCAGGAAGCCATCTATGAGGCCAGCGGCCTGGAGGGGCTGAATGTCTTCTTTGTCGATACCGCGGCCGTGCGCCAATCCATCGCCAAATTACACGGCATCCGCGATGTCCAGGTCCATATAGGTCTGTCCAACCACGTCACCATCCAGGTCGCAGAATGGCAGCCCACGGTCGTCTGGCAAGCCGGCGATAGCCGCCACTGGGTCGACAATATGGGCACCATCCTGCCTGCCACCGAGGCAACTTTCACGGGTACCGTCACCGTGGTTGATATGGACAACCGCGGCTTGAAACCGGGAGACCAGGTCAACCCACAAGCCGTACAGGCCGTGCAGAGTTTGCAGCGTTTACTGCCGGGTGTCAACACCTTCAATTACACCCAAAAGGATGGCAAAGGATTGAGTTTTCAATCCTCCCAGGGATGGCAAGTCTTCATCGGCTCAGCCGAATACCTGCCGGAGAAAATCTTGGTCCTGCAGACCCTGAGCCGCACCCTGGAGCGTGACGGCGCCAAGGTAGCCCTGGTGGATGTGCGCTACCCCAGTCATCCTTATTATCGCGAGAAATGAAGGACGTTAGGTAGCTTGTAGGTGCGGTTTGTAACCGCACAATGGTCCCGTGGCGTAGCACGGCCGTGCGGTTTTTAACCGCACCTACGGAATTAATGAACCTCAATTGTGTAGTCAAAGAGAGATATAGAGAAGGGATGGGCAACATAATGGCTAGTCATGAGTGGGGCGTAGGCGCTATAAAGGTACGCTACCGGGAGGGATGGCACTTTAAGGCTGCTCCTGGTAGTCACACCACTAATCACTATTGGCCGTTATTCCCTGTCCGCCAGCAGGAGGGCTCTATATGGAGCAGATGATCGTTGGCATCGATGTGGGTACTACCAAAATCTGTACTCTGGTCGGTGAGATCGGCGCCGCCAATGAGCTACATATCATTGGGGTGGGCATTTCCCCCAGCCAGGGTCTCAAAAAGGGCGTGGTCACCAGTGTCAAAGAGGCGACCGAAGCCATCACCCTGAGCATCGAAAAAGCGGAGCGCGTTTCCGGCTTCCACATTGAAAATGCTTTCGTGGGGGTCGCCGGGGCGCACATCGCCAGCTTGAACAGCCGGGGTGTCGTAGCGGTGGGACGCGGCGCACGTCCTGTACTCCAGGAGGACATCGACCGGGCCATGGATGCGGCTTTGGCGGTTGCAATTCACCACGATTCCGATATAATTCACGCTATTCCAACCGGTTTCACACTAGATGGACAGGACGGAGTGCGTGATCCGGTAGGCATGCGCGGCCTCAAACTGGAAGTGCAGGCGCATATTGTCACCGGGGCCATCGCCTCCCTGGAAAACCTGGTCACCTGCGTCAAAAACGCCGGGGTAGAGGTGAACGAATTGGTGCTCGAGCCCCTGGCATCGGCCGAAGCCGTCCTCACCCTGTCCGAGCGGGAAATGGGGGTCGTGCTGGTCGATATTGGCGGCGGTACGACCGACCTGGCCATCTTCAACCGCGGCAGCATCGCCCACACCGCGGTCCTCGCCACCGGCGGCAACCACCTGACCTACGACGTGGCCATGGGCTTGCGCATGCCCTTCACAGCCGCCGAAGAAGCCAAGTTACACTATGGCCACTGCCTGGTCAGCGCCATCTCCGAATCGGAGACCTTCGAAGTGCAGGCCTTTGGCCAGGAGGGCCAACACCGCTTCAGCCGCCGCGACCTGGCAGATATCTTGGAAGCCCGTTGTAACGAAATTTTCGAAATGATCAAGGCAGAAGTCCAATCCGCCGGTTACGACCGGCTGCTGCCCGCCGGCGCTGTGCTGTGCGGCGGCACTTCGGAGCTGGAAGGCTTTCAAACCATGGCCCGCGATATTCTGGATTGGCCGGTACGTATCGGCTCCCCCCACAATCTCTCCGGCCTGGTAGATGTTATCAGCACACCGGCCTATGCCACCAGTGTAGGCCTATTATTATGGGGCATACGCAACAATAAGGTATCCGTAGGCCGGCAAGCCCGGCGCAAAGCACCGGGAGAGGGTGACAGCATCGGCCGATTTATGCATTGGTTACGCGCATTCTTGCCGAGCTAATGATGAGGGAGACATGGGATCGATGAGAGAAGACGGCACACTAAACTCGTTTGCAGAAACAAACGGAAATCAGGCAAAGACCACCGGCACGCAATCTCAGGAAGATGATGATCAGAATGATTACGAAAGGAGACTCAGCATGGCCACCAGGAAGAAAACGGAACAGGATGCATTACTCACGGGGAATCTCATGAACGGCACAGGTATGGCTCAAATCCGGGTTATCGGCGTCGGCGGCGGCGGCAGCAACGCCGTCAACCGGATGATCGCCGAAGGCATTAACGGCGTCGAATTTTTCGCCGTCAATACCGACGCCCAGGCATTGCTCCTCTCGGATGCCCCCCACCGCATCCGCATAGGCGATAAGCTGACGAAAGGTTTGGGGGCCGGAGGCAATCCCGAGGTCGGTATGCGCGCCGCTGAAGAATCGAGCGACCTGATCAGGGAAGCCGTCATCGGCTCCGATATGGTCTTCATCACCTGTGGCATGGGTGGCGGCACCGGCACCGGCGCAGCTCCCATCATCGCCCAGGTTGCCCGTGACCTGGGTATCCTGACCATCGGTGTCATCACGCGCCCCTTCACCTTCGAAGGCACGCGCCGTGGCAAAATGGCCGCCGAAGGCATTGCCCGCCTCAAGGAATCGGTAGATACCTTGATCATGATCCCCAACGACCGCCTGCTCGACATCGTCGACAAAAAGGCCCCCATCCAACAGGCCTTCCGCATCGCCGATGACGTGCTGCGCCAGGGTATTCAAGGCATCTCGGAATTGATTACCACCCCCGGCCTGATCAACCTGGACTTCGCCGACGTGCGCAGCATCATGTCCGGCGGCGGGACATCCCTGATGGCCATCGGCAGCGGCCGGGGCGATAATCGCGCCGTAGACGCCGCCAACGCCGCCATCTCCAGCCCCTTGCTGGATATCACCATCGACGGCGCCCGCGGCGTGCTCTTCAACGTCACCGGCGGCCCCGACCTGACCCTCTACGAGGTCAATATGGCCGCTGAGATGATACGCCAGACCGTCGATCCGGAGGCCAATATCATCTTCGGCGCCGTCATCGATCCCAGCCTGACCGATGAGATCCGCCTGACCGTCATCGCCACTGGCTTCGATGCCCAGGCCCGCACCCAGGCCCCGCCCGAGCCGCGGCGCCAGGTAATGCGCCCGGCCGTCAACCAGGGAGGGAACGGCAGCCACCCGGCGCCCGCCCCCAAACAATCCAACGAACGGGGCGAGAAGATCCGGGATTTCCCGGTTCGTACCTTTGATAACGACGACATCGACATCCCGGCCTTCCTGCGCCGCCGCTAGATCTTTGTCAAACCCGTGGGGGCGTACGGCCGTACGCCCCCACCCGACCGTATAATATCGACTTTCTCCCCAGCCATTCTGAGAATGTTGCCTGAAATTCCGCTGCGCTGACATCATTCTCACGCGACCTGGATGGCGTAAAAGCGGCAGTCTGGCAACCTGGATTGCCGTTTTATTTTACGAAATCAGTTGAAACCAGCTTTTATTATGTGAAATAGTTATGTACGGTAAGGTTAAGAAATTGCTTTACCTGTACTTTTCCTTTAAGATTTCCCCTTGACTTTTGCGCCACTCCATGCTACACTACTGCCACACTACAGATCGTAGTGGTAACGCAAAACATTACCACTATATCTAGTAGTAAAAGCCGGTCAGCAGCCACAAACATGACAGATTTAAATCGTATTGCAGCATAATCTGGCATATCCAGCCACCGGCAGCGAAACTATTCCATCGCTGGACGTGGTCCAGGAGAATTTATATGCGTTGCCCTTTTTGCAGTCACGACGACACCAAAGTAATCGACACGCGCCAAATTGGGGACGGCATCCGCCGCCGCCGCGAGTGCCTCCAGTGTGAACAACGCTTCACCACCTACGAACGCATGGCGCCCGTCAGCCTGATGGTACAAAAGTCTGACGGCCGGCGCGAGGAATTCAACCGCGATAAACTGCTGCGCGGCCTGCGCGTCGCCTGCGCCAAGCGCCCCATCTCCACCGAAACTATCGAAAACCTGGTCAGCGACATCGAAACCTCCCTCTTCGGGCTGGGCCAATCGGAAATCTCCAGCCAGCAGATTGGCGAATTGGTCATGGCCCGCCTGCGCGACCTGGACGATGTCGCCTACGTCCGCTTTGCCTCAGTCTATCGCCGCTTCACCGACCTCGACAGCCTGATCTCTGAGGTGGAGGCCCTGAAGTATCAGAAGCAGCGCGAGGAGGAACTGCGGCGCCAACTCCGCCTGGCCTTATAACCCCCTGATGGGAAACCCGGCAGGCGTGGGAAACCCACCGGGTCGGCAGCCAGGCGCGTCCAACTCCCAGTAGGTACGGTTTGATGAGATTTACACCGGCGAGCAAATGTGCCCAAGCCACACTTTGAAAAGTGTGGTGCTCCGCATATATAGTCGTCTTGGGGTGAAGCACTACATCTTGATGAAAGTTAACAATTAAATCCGGTAATCCTGTAGGTGCGGTTTTTAACCGCACGGCTCGCTCGACGCAGAAAGAGCGTGCGGTTGCAAACCGCACCTACAAGACTATTCCGGCCGCCGGTCAATTACCGGAATAAAATATCAACCTTCATAAAGATGTAGTTTGCCCAATCTCTGCCGGGTGCGCAGTATTACCGGTTTACTAAATTAAATCTCATTAGTCGCACAAAATCCAAAACAGAATAGCATCAGTTTTATAATCAAACCGAAATAGCAGTCCCTTATTAACCCATCTATGTAGTGATAGAGCACGGGAGGAATTTCTATGTCTATTATGAGTCCGGTAGACCAGGCGCACCAGGCGCCGCCCACATCCCAGAACGGGAATAAGCCCGCCGACGCCCCCATCGACCTGACCCCCAACGCCCGCAAAGTATTAGAAAAGCGCTACCTGCGCCGCGGCGTCGATGGCAAACCCGTCGAGACGGTAGAAGGCATGTTCCGCCGCGTGGCCCGCACCATCGCCGCTGTCGAGGCCGATCATCCCGAAGCCGGTAATCCGGCCGATGTCCAGGCCACCGAGGAGGCCTACTATCAACTCCTCACCACCTTGAAATTCTTCCCCAACTCCCCCACCTTCACCGGCGCCGGGACGCCCCTGGGCCAACTGGCCGCTTGTTTTGTGCTTCCGATCGAAGATGACATGGGACGCCACGCGGACGGTATCTTCTCCACCCTGCGCAACGCCGCCCTCATCCAGCAGACCGGCGGCGGCAACGGCTTCTCCTTTAGCCGTCTGCGCCCCAAAGGCGCCCACGTCCACACCAGCGCCGGCATCGCCACGGGACCGGTCGGCTTCCTGCGCGTCTACGACAAAGCCTTTGGCGAGGTGGCTCAGGGAGGTTCAAGGCGTGGCGCAAATATGGCCGTGCTGCGCGTCGACCATCCCGACGTGCTGGAATTCATCCGCTGCAAGGGCCAGGAAGGGGATGTCTCCAACTTTAACATCTCCGTCGCCATCACCGACGCCTTCATGCAGGCCGTCGAGAGCGACAGCGACTTCGAGCTGGTGGCGCCCAACAACCCCGCCGAGCGCCACACCGTGCGCGCCCGCGAAATCTTCGATGAGATCGTGCGCTTCGCCTACCGCAACGGCGAGCCCGGCCTTCTCTTCATCGATGCAGCCAACCGCACCAACCCGGTGCCTCATCTCTACGCCCTGGAAGCGACAAACCCGTGCGGCGAACAGTGGCTCGGGCCTTATGAGAACTGCTGCCTGGGCTCCATCAACCTGGCGCAGCACATCTTGCCCGACGGCGGCATCGACTGGGACCAACTGCAGTACAGCACCGAGCTCTCCACCCGCTTCCTGGACGGCGTGGTCAGCGCCAATAAATACGTCGACGCCGTGCCGCAGCTCAAAGAGGCCGCCTTCCGCGCCCGCCGCATCGGCCTGGGCATCATGGGGCTGGGCGACATGATGTACAGCCTGGGCATCCGCTACGGCAGCCGCGAGGCCGAAGACTTCGCCGGGCAGGTGATGGAATTCGTGCGCTACCACAGCATGCGCACCAGCATCGAGCTGGCCCGCACCCGTGGCCCCTTCGAGGCCATCCAGGGCAGCATCTACGACCAGGAGCACATGACCTGGGCGCCGCCCACGCCGCTGCAGCCCTACCAACACGACTACGGCCGCCCGGCAGTAGACTGGGACGCCATCGTGAGCGGTATCCGCGCCCACGGCATCCGCAACGCCGCCCAGACCACGGTGGCCCCCACCGGCACCATCGCCACCGTGGCCGGCTGCGAAGCCTACGGCTGCGAGCCGGTCTTCGCCCTGGCCTACGTGCGCCACGTCAACGACAACGGTCGCGACCTGGAGCTGCAATATACCAGCCCGCTCTTCGAGAAAGCCCTGCTGCAGTCCGGTCTGGACGCCGCCACCCGCCAGCGCATCATTGCTCAGGTAAACCTGAGCGGCGGCTGCCAGGACATCGCGGAGCTGCCGGCCCGCATCCGCAATGCCTTCGTGGTGGCCTCCGACATCACACCCAT